>JAEWLZ010000213.1 GCA_023457295.1 Cyanobacteria bacterium OH_PDB_112 | reverse complement strand
CCTCACAGGGGATCGGGACAGCCTGCAGCTGGTGAGCGAGCACACGCAGGTGATCCTCACCAAAACGGGCATTTCGGAAAGCCTGCTGCTCTCGCCGGACACCGTGCGCGAGGTGTATGGCTACACGCCCGGGCAGGTGCCGGATATGAAGGGCCTCATGGGCGACAGCAGCGATAACATCCCCGGCGTGCCCGGTGTGGGCGAAAAAACCGCGCTCAAGCTGATTACCCAGTATGGCACGCTGGAGGCGGTGCTGGCGCATGCGGGCGAGGTGCCCGGAAAGCTGGGCGAGAAGCTGCGCGACTACCGGGAGCAGGCCGAGCTGAGCAAGGATCTGGGAACCATTCGCGTCGGCGCGCCGCTGAAGGTCGATTTTGCGGCCTGCGGGTTAACAGGGATGATCGATGCGATCCCAGTGATGCAGAAATATCAGCTCAACCGGCTTTCTCAGCAGCTCAAGGGGTTGCCGGTGCAGGCGATGGCGCAGACCCCGCAGGAAGTGCCCGCTGCAGCGGTGGAACTCGCCGCCCCGGAGGTGCCGCAGGCCACCCCGTCGCCGGTGCCTGCCCCGGAGGAGGGTGCGGTGCAACCGCTGCCGCCGTGGCCGCAGCCTCAGCCTGTGGAGACGATCCACACCCCGGAAGCGCTCGCCGCGGTGGCGGCACAGCTGGCTGCGCAAGGCGGCACGTTGGCGCTGCATGCGGGGGAGAGCGCCATTGCCCTTGGCACGCCCGACGGGCATGCCTGGGTGGTGCCCATCGCGCTGGACATGACCAGCGCAGGGCTGTATGAAGATCAGATCTGGCCCGCGCTGGTGCCGCTGACGCGCGGCGTGCGGCTGGTGGTGCACGGTGCCAAGGCGCTGTACCATCGGCTGGCGGGGCTTGGGCTGCCCGTGCCGACCGTGACGCATGATACGCTGGTGGCGGCCTACCTGCTTGAGCCCACGCGCAAAACCTTCGCGCTGGGGGCGCTACTGGGCGCGGAGCAGGATGCCGCCCAACCCGAAGCCGACGCGGAGGCGGCCGGGGACGAAGTGCCCAAGGCGCGTCGCGCCGGGGCGCCGGTGGAGCCGCCCGAAACCATCGCCAGCCACGCCGCCACGCTGTGCGCCCTGGCCGCGCGGCAGCGGGCGCGGCTTTCTCAGCGCGATATGCTCGCGTTGCTCACCGAGATGGAAATGCCCCTGACCCAGGTGCTCTTTGCCATGGAGCAGGAGGGCTTCAGCGTGGATAAGGCCGCGCTGCTGGAGCTGGGCACGCTGTTCAGCGCGGAGTTGGAGCGCTGCCGCAGCCAGGTGATCGCCCTGACCGGCGGCGAGGAGTTCAACGTGAACAGCCCCAAGCAGTTGGGGGAAGTGCTGTTTGACCGGCTCAAGCTGCCCTCGCCCGTGAAGCGGAGCAAGGGCGGCGCGTGGTCCACCTCGGCGGATGTGCTGGAGGGGGTGGAGCATCCCGCCATTGAGCCGCTGCTGCGCTATCGCAAGCTCAGCAAACTGATGGGTACGTACATTGAGGGGCTCAGCCGCCTGGTGGATGCCACCGGGCGCATCCACACCACGTTTGACCAAACCTCCACCGTCACCGGCCGCATCTCCAGCGTGGACCCCAACCTGCAGAACATCCCCGTGCGCAGTGACGAAGGGCGCGAGATCCGCCGCGCGTTTGTGGCGAAGGAAGGGTGCCTGCTGCTGGACGCGGATTACAGCCAGATTGAGCTGCGTGTGCTGGCGCACCTGAGCGGCGACCCGGCGATGCAGGATGCCTTCCGCCGGGGGCAGGATATTCACACCCGCACCGCCGCCGAGATCAACGGTGTGCCGTTTGAAAGCGTCACCCCGGCGATGCGCCGCAGCGCCAAGGCCGTGAACTTCGGCATTGTGTACGGCATCAGCGGCTTTGGGCTGGCGCGCAACACCGGCGTGAGCCGCAAGGAGGCGGATGCCTTCATCGCGACCTACTTTGAGCGCTACCCCAAGGTGAAGGCGTTCATGGAGGCTTCGGTGCACCGCGGGTATGAGCTGGGGTATGCCGAAACGCTGTTTCACCGGCGCCGCGATCTGTATGAGCTGCGCAGCCCCAACCGCAATGTGCGCAGCTTTGGGGAGCGCGCTGCCATGAACACCCCGGTGCAGGGCACCGCCGCCGATATCATCAAGCTGGCGATGGTGCGCGTGCAGCGGGAGCTGGAAGCCGGGGGCTTTGCCGCGCGCCTGATTTTGCAGGTGCACGATGAGCTGGTGGTGGAATGCCCCGTGGGCGAGGTGGCGCCTGTGAGTGCGCTGCTGCGCGAGGCGATGGAGCAAATCGTGGCGCTCTCGGTGCCGCTGGTAGCCGAGGTTAGCAGCGGGCGCAGCTGGTATGATGCCAAGTAGGCGTTGCACGCTGTGCAAACCCGCCGCGTGGCGGGGAAAGGGGGCGCAGGCGTGCGCGTGATCGCGATTACCGGGGGCATTGGGGCGGGCAAGAGCACGGTGGCGGGCCTATATCGCGCGATGGGCGTGCCCGTGATCGACGCCGATGCCATCAGCCGGGCGCTGACCGCCCCGGGCGGCGAGGCGCTGCCCCCGTTGCGCGAAGCCTTCGGGGACGCGGTGTTTCACGCGGATGGCACGCTCAACCGCGCGGCGCTGGCGAGGCTGGTGTTTGTGGATCAGCCCGAGCGCATCGCGCAGCTCAACACCATTTTGCACCCGCGCATCATCCGGCGTGTGCGCGAGGCGTTGGCCGCGCTGGAGGCGGCGGGCGAGGCGGTGGCGCTGCTGGATGTGCCCCTGTTGTATGAAA
>JAEWLZ010000212.1 GCA_023457295.1 Cyanobacteria bacterium OH_PDB_112 | reverse complement strand
GTTAACACGTGACCGTGTAGCATTTTGTGTGATTTCACGATAAAGAATTATTTCCGTATCAAAATCTATACCGTTTTCTTCCAAAAATTTGGCAACAGAAGAATTTTTTGACTCAAGAACAAGTTCGATGGAAGCTTTTTCTTTTCCTTCTTTTATCAAATCTTTTGATGCTCGAGAACCTAAAGCGGCATCAATAGCATCAATAATAATACTTTTACCCGCACCTGTTTCACCGGTCAAAATATTCATTTTGCCGTCAAAATCAACCTGCAATTCATCAATCAGCGTAAAATCTTTTATAAAAATAGACTTAAGCATTACTTTTCGGTGACACTCCCCAATTAAGTTTTTCCCTTAATACAGAATAAAAGCTTTTTTCTATATCTGTCAAAAATACAAGTTTTGCTTTTTTAGGATTTTTTGTAACTCTGACCACAGATTCTTTTAGCAACTTAAAGCTTTTCTGCCCGTCAGCAGTGACATAGACATCATTTCCAT
The DNA here is from genome assembly GCA_023457295.1 of Cyanobacteria bacterium OH_PDB_112. Classification (GTDB taxonomy): domain Bacteria; phylum Cyanobacteriota; class Vampirovibrionia; order Gastranaerophilales; family CAJFVJ01; genus JAEWLZ01. The sequence goes on along the minus strand of JAEWLZ010000212.1, from coordinate 2,460 downwards.
CTTCTTCAATTCTAACCGAAATTTTATCTGAAATAGGCACCACAAGAGGTCTTGCGCCCAAGCAATGAGGACATATCGGAACAATAACAAGCACTTCCACTGACGGGCTTATAATAGGACCACCCGCCGAAAGAGTATATGCCGTAGAACCCGTAGGAGTTGAGATTATAACTCCGTCAGCCAAATAATCGCTTACAAGCTCATCATTTACATATAAAAATAATCTCTCGGTACGAGCGAGATTTCCGCCTTTTATTACAATATCATTCAAAGCATTAACACTTAAATCACTTTCATCATCAGAGCAGCTCAACATAAGCCTTTCATCAATACGATATTTGCCTGCTAAAAGTTTGTTTATCCCTGTTTCTATTTCATTCAAATTAAGTTGGGCTAAAAAACCTAATCTTCCAAGATTTAAGCCAAATACAGGGACATCAAATTGCGCATAAAACCTTGCAACACTAATTAAAGTTCCGTCTCCCCCGATCACTATGGCAAAAGTTATTTCTCTATCAAAATCTTGTGTTTTTTGCGTTTTTGCAGGATTAAGTTCTTGTATAATATATTTTTTTTCGTGTTTTTCCAAAATAGCACAAACCCTTAATGCCACATCTTTTGAGGCAGGTATTTCAGAGTTGTAAATTATAGATATTCTTTCAAACATTTTTTATCCCAAATTTTCAAATACTTCATCAATGATACTTTGTATTTTATCATCTTCAAAAGATTTTTTTTCTTCTTTTAAGTAAATTAAATATTCGATATTTCCACTAGGACCTGTAATAGGTGATGATGTGAGATTATGCGGGTATAATTCAAGAGTTTGCGCAAAATTTATGACATTTTTTATAACCTGAAAATGAACCTCGGGATCACGAACGACTCCGCCTTTTTGGATTTTTTCACGTCCTGCTTCAAATTGCGGTTTTATTAAAAGAACCATATTCTTTTCCCTCGTAAGATTTTTAAAATTTGCAAGAACCTTTTCAATAGAAATAAATGACAAATCCGCACATAAAAAATCGCTCTCCACAGGATTTTCGCCGTAGATATCCGTCACAGAACAATTTTTTATATTTGTACGCTCTATTACAATTACCCTTTCATCAGAACGCAATTTCCAGTCAAGTTGCCCGTAACCGACATCGACCGCATAAACTTTTTTAGCTCCGTTTTGAAGCATGCAATCAGTAAATCCGCCTGTTGAAGCTCCGGCATCAAGACAAATTTTGTCTTTTAAATCTATTTCAAAAACCTTCAAAGCTTTTTCAATTTTCAATCCGCCTCGACTTACATAAGGAATTTTTTCAACTTCTATTTCAAAATTTTGATTTTCTTTCACCTGAAAACCGGCTTTTGTTATTTTTTGACCGTCTATTTTGACTTTTCCTGCCAAAATTGCAGCCTGAGCCTTACTTTTTGTTTCAAAAAAGTTTTTTTCTGTTAATAAATCATCAAGTCGTTTTTTACTCATGGCTAAATTGTACTCAAAAGGCATGCCTTATTCCATAAATAAAATTTTTTGTAACAGTTTTTTCATAAACTATCAAAAATTATTATTCGGGAGGTTTAGTACAGTTATCGGATTAGAAAAAGGTCAAGAAGAAATTTTTAATTTCCCAAAAAAGCTAAAAAACCTTACAAAATTTGGGTAAAAGTTAATTTTAAAGCCAAGCCCGCAATTCGAATTGTACAAGTGTTTAGCCTAGGCGGGTAATTCCCCAAATAACCTTGTGTACTATATTTGTAACAAATTATTATTAAACTTCTTCTTGACTACTAGCAAACTTTTAAAAAAAGTGTTAGTATTACAACATAAAGAAGTCAGCTACTAAACAATCGTTTATTTTATATATATTGTGCACTTACCCCTAAAAAACAAGGAGGTCCTTAAATGGCTTTAACAATTAAGAATTCAAAAAAACAAAATGAGAATTCCGCTGACTCTTTTTACAGCTACATCAAAAAAATTCACTCTGAAACAACAGTTAACGGAAGTGAAATAAAACAAAAACTTTCGTGGTATAAAAAAGTTTTAGGGCTTTTATAAAAAAGGAAAAGATTTTAAAAAAAGATGCAAAAAGCATCTTTTTTTTTGCTTAAATTCAAAATAGCCTAAAACTACTCCGTATTGATAATTAACAACCTTCGAATATTGTGTATAATATGTTATACTTAAGTAAACGGAGTTTGAAATGTTAAAAAAATTATTTTTAAATATACTTATAATTATTGGTCTAACCTTAAATATATCAGCTTTTGCCGCAATAACTCCTTCACAACCCGCTGAGTACAAGCCTGTTGCAGCTTTGGAAATAGTAAATAAACCATCGGCATACATGAACAAAAATGTAAAAATAATTGCAGTATTTAATAAATTTTCCACAATAGGACTTGATTACAAACCTGCAATGCGAAGCTCAAAAGAATATATTTCTTTTTTAATCAAAAGAGATG
>JAEWLZ010000211.1 GCA_023457295.1 Cyanobacteria bacterium OH_PDB_112 | reverse complement strand
GTACGCCTGCGCAAAATTCGGGTTTAAAACAAGGAGATATTATATCAAAAGTTAATGGAATAGATATAAAAGGATTTAAAATAAATGAAGTCGCAAAATTGGTTAGAGGACCTGTTAATACCAAAATCAAAATGACTGTAATTCGTGATAAAAAGAATATGGTTTTTAATATTGTGCGTAAAGAAATAAAAATTAAAACCGTAAGTTACAAAATGACTGACGGGATAGCTCATATTACAATATCCAGTTTTTTAAGTCAGGAAACCCCCGAAGAAGTCGAAGAAGCTTTAGATAAAGCCCAAAAAGCAAAGGGTATAATTCTTGATTTGCGAGGTAATACAGGAGGACTTTTGCCAAATGCGGTAGTTATTGCAAATATGTTTTTGCCTCATGGAAATATCGTAAGCATTGTTGATAGAAACGGCAAAAGCACCGATATAAATGCGAATTTAAATTATGATTATGTAAAAAAACCGCTTGTTGTATTAATAGACGGTGGGTCAGCCAGTGCTTCCGAAATATTGAGCGGGGCATTAAAAGACTATCATAGAGCGATTCTTGTAGGGCAAAAAACATTCGGTAAAGGACTTGTCCAAAAAATAGAAACAATACAAGAAGAAAACGGACTCAATATTACTATCGCCAAATATCTTACTCCTTCGGGAAGAGATATTAATAAAAAAGGAATAGAGCCTGATTACAAGGTCGATTATTCGAAAAAGGATTTTTTGAATAATAAAGACCCTCAGCTGGATAAAGCCAAGCAGCTTATCGAAGAATATGATAAACTATCTATGTCACAGTGACTGAGGAAGCAAAATGAACGAAAATGAAATAGAAAAACTTCAACAGGCAAAGAAAATAGTACAGGAATTGGAAGCAGAGCTTCTTGACGCAAAAGGAATTTGTCCGTATGAAGTAGGATTTGTAATCAACAGAATTGATGATGCAATTAAATTTTTTGAAGAAAACGAATTCTGAAAAAGGACGGGTTTATGCCTATAATTAACGGAAAAATAACTCTTGAGACACAAGGATTTACCGATATTGTTGACATAACTCAAGAATTAACCAATATGGTACAGTGTCATGCCGTTAAAACAGGACAGGTACTGGTTTATGCTCCCGGTTCAACCGTCTCTGTTACTTCATTGGAATATGAACCGGGACTTATAAAGGATTTTCCCGAAATTTTAGAAAAACTTATTCCGATGAATCAGAAATATTATCATGATGAAAAATGGCAGGATGGAAACGGATACGCTCACATAAGAGCGTCCATAATAGGTAATAATATGAATATTCCTATTATGGACGGTAATCTTATCTTAGGTACATGGCAAAATATCGTTTTAATAGATTTTGATAATAAGCCTCGCACTAGAGCAGTTTTTGTGCAAATTGTCACTGACGATGTGTTGCGGTGATTATTGCTCAAACCCCGGAGAACGAACCGGTAAATCCTGATAACCCGTATTTGTTTTAACAATTTTGCGGATATATTTATCGGTATAATTTGCTTTTACGAACATATCGTTAAGCGTGTTCAATCTCCGAACAAGCGGGTATTCTGTTTTTGTTTTTAATACCGGGTTTTTCTTTAAATAATCAGTCCACGTTGCCGCTTCGAGTGTCCAAGCATATGTTTCTTCATTCGTTGAATTAAAAGAATCCTGATGCATCCCTTCATGGCTTAAAAGGCTTGCCAAGGCTTGTGGAGGAGCAGTTTTGTGTTTTTCGTTAATAAATACATAAAGTCTGTCTCTGATTTTCCAACCTAATGCGTCATAATTTTGATATTTTGGGTCAATTTCTCCCAAATTTTTGAATTGGACTTTAATAGGCTTCCCTGAAAGATTTTCTCCTAAATAAGCTTTTCTTGAAAAATCCGCAATACTTCCTTCCATTGAATATAAAGCAACTTGTAATAATTCATCTTTTGTACAAGCTTTGTATTTTTCGAGGTTTTTTAAATCTTTTTCATTCAATACTTTTGGTTTGTTTTGTACATAAATGGCAGGTTTTATATTCATATCCTGCTGAGCAAAAACAATTCTCCCCATCCCTGACAATAAAATCAAAATAACAAGTGCAGCTCTTACTTTTCTTACTTCCATATCCTACCCTCTAATTTTTACATAATAGAATTATTACACATGTTTTTTTTAAAAGGTATAGTGCAGGTAATTTATAAATAAATTCATAAATATTAAAAATACAATTTTTATATTACTGCAAGGCTCATTCCGATAAGGAACATACCTGTAACAATTCCAAAAATGGTAATATGTCCGTCTTTACCGTATTCTCGAGATGCCGGTAAAAGTTCGTCGAAAGAAATATAAACCATAATCCCCGCAATAATCGCATAAGTAAAGGCAAAAACAAAATCGTTTAAAAAATATCTTAGGAATGTAAATCCAAAAAGAGCGCCCAAAGGTTCTGTCATTCCTGAAAGAAGAGAATAGATAAAAGCTTTTCTCTTGCTGTTAGTGGCTTGATAAATAGGTATTGAAACGGCAATTCCTTCAGGGATGTTGTGTATGGCTATTGCAAGAGCAATCGAAATCCCCATAGCTTTATTAGTCGCTCCTGATACAAAAGTCGCAAGTCCTTCGGGAAAATTGTGAACAGCTATTGTAATTGCGGTTAAAAATCCTATGCGGTAAATGCCTGAACGTTTTTGACCCGCTGTTTTTCTTTCTTCTTTTCCTTTGATTTTGCTTTTTATCCAACCCGGTTCGATGTGATCAGGAATGTAAAAATCAATAATACCTGCAATTAAAATTCCTGCCAGGAACATCAAAAAAGAAATCATTTTTACCGTTAAAGGAGCAGAAAATCCGCTCATTAATCTTTCGGATTCGGGCAAAAGCTCAACGAGAGAAATATAAATCATTACTCCTGCAGAAACCCCAAGACCAAAAGCTAAAGCTTTAAAGTCATTTTTTTTGACAAAAATGGAAATCAAACTTCCTATGCCGGTTGCGAGTCCTGCTAAGAAACTAAGTAAAAACCCGAATTTGATATCCATTATGTTGCCTCTTTTTCAAATATATCTTAATTATAATTCTTATAAGATTGCTGTCAAATTGAAAATGAGGAATTTTAGCTTGAAACGTTGGTTTTAAATTGAAAAAGAGGTAAGGAATTGGACTAAAAAATAAAAAGAGGCGAAACTGTTATTGTGATATTTTTTGAAAGATTAAAAAGCGGAGGATGAAATGCAGGTTTTTTCTCATTGTTTATATGAATTCCAAAAAGGTGTAAGAAGGTTGGTACTGCTGACTCTTGAGATTTACGAGCTTAATAATATTATCTCAAGACTGGAAAAAGAAAAAATCCCTTACCATTTTCAATATTTGAAAGATAAAAAAGCAAATTTGTACTTTGGTGACGAAACTTGTATTAAAGTGGCAAAATTGTTTAGTAAAAAGGCATTGAATGAATTAACCGATGAAGAAGATTTTATTTTGGGCGTTATGCTGGGCTATGATGTCAAGCAGCAATGCAACAGATATATAAGTAAAAAGTCTAATTAATTCTCTCAAAACTTTACCCGTAAATGTAATGTAAAAATACATATTGTTTGCGATTATGAAATGCGTGAAGTTATGTAGGAGAAAGACATGAAAGTAAAAATTCTTAACGGATGCACAAAATGCGGCGCTTGTACTGCAATTAACAGTGATATTTTTGAAATGTCACAAGACGGAATTATGGTTCATAACGAAAATGTTTTTGGAAACGAAATCGACTGTATAGATGCGGCAATTGCTTGCCCTGTGAATGTTATACAAATTGATGAATAAAGATAAAATACTTTTTATTTTTATTGTTTGATAATTTTAGTTTCGGCAGGATTTTCTTGAGGTTTATCTTTTATAAGAATCAAAACTTCATTTTTTCCTGCCATTTTCAGTTCATTACGGGCGACATCTTCGACGCCTTGCATTGATTTGAATTCGGCTATTTTTGCTTTTAAATCCATATTTTCTTCTGTGGATTTTTGTTTTATTTGTTCAAGTTTTGCAATTTTTCTGTTTAGCGCAAAGTAATTTTCAATATTTAAAATAGCACTTCTTAAGGCTTGGATAAGGCAAATAATCAATACAAAAGTAAGCATAGAATAAAGAGCATTTTTTTCTTTACGTGATTTTTTTGCTTTTTCAAATGGTTGAGAACCGGTAATCGTATTTGATTTCAAAACAATATCCTTGTTTGTTTTAATAAATTATAAAAATAAAGTGTTTCCAGACAAAATTATAAGTACAATTTTATAAGAATAAGATATTCATGTCAAAGATGTTTACATTGTATAATAATATTTTTTCGTATAAAATTAAGCTGTAATAAAGTTTATAGATTTATGATAAATAGAAAGAAAAAAATGGACACTAAAACTCGTATTAAGCCGGCGGATAAAATTTTATCATTGCCTAAGTACATCTTTGCAGAACTTGATGAATGGAAAGATGCCGCACGAGCGAAAGGTGTAAATTTAATAGATTTGGGCATAGGCAATCCTGATGGAGCAACTCCAAAACCTATTGTCGATGCTGCCGTAAAAGCTATACAAAATAGCGAAAATCACGGTTATCCACACTTTAAGGGCAAGCTTGAATTCAGGCAGGCAATTTCAAGATGGATGAAAAAAAGATATGATGTTGATATAGATCCCGAAACCGAAGTCCAAACACTTGTAGGGGCGAAAGAAGGTCTTGCAAACATTGCTATGGCGTTTACCAATCCCGGGGATATTAATATTGTTCCTGACCCTTATTATCCTGTTTTGTCTCGCGGAACTTGGATTGCAAGCGGTGAGGTTTATCATACTGTTTTAAAACCTGAAAATAATTTTTTGATTGATTTGAAATCAATTCCCGAGGATGTTGCAAAAAAAGCAAAGGTATTTTTTGTGAATTATCCGAATAATCCTACGGCTGCCGTTGCTCCCAGAGAATTTTTGGAAGAACTTGTCGCTTTTTGCAAAAAATACAATATTTTGCTTTGTTATGATATGGCTTATGGCGAAGTTTGTTTTGATGATTACAGACCTTTAAGTATTTTTTCTATTGAAGGGGCAAAAGATATTGCGGTTGAATATCATTCTTTCTCCAAAACATTTAATATGGCTGGCTGGAGAATAGGTTTTGTTGTCGGCAATTCTGAATATATAAAAACCATTCATGATATGAAAACAAATACAGATTACGGCACAAGTATGATTGTTCAGGATGCTGCAATTGCTGCTTTAGAAATTGAATATAAATATATTGAAGATATTATGAACAAATACTCAAACCGCAGAGTTTTTACGGCAGAAGGCTTTAAAAAACTCGGATGGGAAGTTAGAAAAACTCCTGCAACAATGTATTTATGGTTTAAAGTTCCATCAGGGTATGATTCAAAATCTTGGTGTAAAATGGTGCTTGATAAAACAGGTGTAGTTTTTACTCCCGGAATAGCTTTCGGTTCTAATTCCGACGGATATTTCAGAGTTTCTATTGTTCAGCCTGATGAAAAAATCAAAGAAGCATTACGCCGTCTTGAAGATGCAGGCATCAGTTATAAGTAGAGGTTTGCTATGTTTGTCAGAAAAACAAGGCATTTTGTTGAATTTATTTTTATTTTACTTATAGTTTGCTTTCTTTCATTTATGTTGATGAAAGTTATCTTGATGTTGAAGCATCATCAAGCTGATGAATTGGAGTTTAATCCTGATGCCGATCAAAGTCAGGTAGAGTTGCTTGATGAAAATTAAAAGATGACAAAACCTTGTAAAATCTGTAAAATAACAAAAAGCAATCTGGTAAAAAGGTGAAAAATATTGGAAGATGTATCTTTTATAAATTTTGAAGAATTGCCTTCGACAAATAGTTATGCGCTTATGAATATAAATAGTTTAGTTGACAAGACTGTTATTGTGGCAAATGTTCAAACAGAAGGCAAAGGTAGATTAGGAAGGGCTTGGATTTCTGATAATTCTGAAAATCTTTATTTTACACTGGTTTTAAAATCTTCTGATAACAAAAAAATAAGTCAGCCTTTTGTTAATTTAACCCAATATATGTCGGTTATTTTATGTAAAATTTTTCAAGAATATGGTGTAAAAGCTCAGATAAAATGGCCCAATGATGTTTTGGTCAAAAATAAAAAAATAGCGGGCATTTTATCAGAGGCTTCAACAAATAAAGGACAATTTGAAGGAATTGTTTTAGGAGTCGGCGTAAATCTTAATTCTACGCCTGAAGATATTAAAAAAATCAACCAAAAAGCTACTTCTTTGAATCTTGAAATATCTGAAAAAATTAATAAAAAGCTTTTTTTGGATAAGCTTTTGGAAAAATTTTTTAAAGGATATGATGAGTTTTTATCAAAAGGTTTTAAAATGATAAAAGAAGAGTATATTCAAAGCAGCTCTTTTTTAGGTTCTGAAGTTACAGTTTCAAATATTAATTCTGATTTTAAAGCTTTGGCAGAAAGTGTTCTTGATGACGGTTCATTGTATATTAAAATTGGTGATGAATATAAATCGATTAATTCAGGAGATATTACATTAGTTTAAAAATAAAATTCATGAGGAAGAAAAAATGGCAACTATGGAATTTTTTACAAATTCAGAAGAATTAAAGGCAATTACATCAGCAGCCCGAGCCACAATCACAGCACCTTTTTTCGGGAATAATGTCGAGCCGATAAAAACTGTATCGGAAGCATATAAGTTGGCAAAAAACAGCCCTGGAACAGTTGAACTTACGGGGATGCCTGTTTTTTGTCCCGAAAAGATAGGACTTCCTCAAGGGGCAAATCAACTCTTATTCAATGACGGAACAGTAGTAGGACGTTGTTCCGCTGCTCGTAAAATAGTTGGTGAACCCGGATGTGATATGGAATACTTACTTCCGATAATCAGAGAAGCTGTGTATGGATCTCGTAATAAGCTTATGTACCGAACTGAAGTTGTTGTCGGGCTTGAAGAAGATTTTATGATTAAAGCTCATCTTTTGATTCCTGAAGGCTTTGAAAATGTAATGTATTCCTGGATGTTGAATTTCCAGCACATAAATGAGATGTATTCTAAAATGTATGAGAATTCTCGTGAAATTAAAGAAGGAGATATTTATCTTTTTTCTGATCCTGATTGGACTCATCCCGATTTTCCTTACGGATTAACATTTTTTGACCCTAAGCATAATTGCGCCGCAATTTTGGGAATGAGATATTTTGGAGAACACAAAAAAGGTACGTTAACTCTTGCATGGGGTGCGGCAGCCCGTAATGGTTATGTATCTTGTCATGGAGGGATGAAAAGATACAATCTTTCAGGGAAATCTTATCAGGCGGCAGTTTTTGGGCTTTCAGGGTCAGGAAAATCCACAATTACGCATGCTCGTCATAATGATAAATATGATATTACCGTTCTTCATGATGATGCTTTTATTATTAATGTTCATGATAAATATTCAATCGCACTTGAGCCCGCATATTTTGATAAAACTCAAGATTACCCTATGGGATGTGATGATAATAAATACATTATCACTCAACAAAATAACGGTGTAATTGAAGGTAAAGACGGCAAATTATACTCTATAACCGAAGATATAAGAAATGGCAACGGGCGTGCCGTTAAATCCAAACTTTGGTCACCAAATCGTATAGATAGAGTTGATGAACCTATTAATGGTATTTTTTGGCTGATGAAAGACCCGACCATTCCTCCGGTAATAAAGCTTTCAGGAGCGTCTTTGGGTTCTGCAATGGGTGCTACTCTCGCGACAAAACGGTCATCCGCTGAGCGTCTTGCAAAAGGTGTTGACCCGAACGCTCTTGTAGTTGAGCCTTATGCAAATCCTTTCAGGGTTTATCCTCTAGAGATGGATTATACTCGTTTCAAGCAGCTTTTAGAAGACGGTGTTGACTGTTATATACTGAATACCGGTGATTTTATGGGTAAAAAAGTTAAGCCTGAACATACTCTCGGAATAATTGAATCAATTGTCGAAGGTGATGCAAAATTTGAAAAATGGGAAAATTTTTCTGATATCGAAATAATGAATATAGAGGGTTTTGACGCGTCATTCAGAGATGAAAATTATAAAGATCAATTTGTAAAAAGAATGCAGGACAGAATCGATTTTATTAAATCGCGCGAAACCGATAAAGCAGGGTTAGATAAACTTCCTTCAGATGCTTTTGAAGCATTGGGAAAAGTTGTAGGAGAAGTTTGCAACACAATAAATTGTCAATAAAAAAGCCCCAACCCCAATAGAGGCAGGACTCTTTTAATTTCGTCAACTAAGTACAGTCTTAGGAATATTGGAGTTCAACTTTTTCGCGCTGTATTTTTTCGACATCATAATAACTCTCGCCGTCTTTTATTAAAAAAGTTGAGCCCATTTTGTATTGTCTCGTAATCAAATGGCGATGTATTCCTGAGCGCATAGGCTTTTTTGCTGTTAAAATCGGATTTTCCGAATGCATCTGTTGTTTACCCCAAATTTTCCTCTTATTTATATAAAAACTTTTTAAAAAACAAAATTTCAATTTTTCAATAATTTGTTATAAAATTTAATAATGAAAATCGTTGAGTATCAAGTTTTTTCGGGCAAAAAAAATATGGATATTGATGAAGAGCTTCTGGAAGAAGCTATATCATCAAATACCGCTCCTATATTGCGTTTTTACGGTTGGTCAGAACCCACTTTAAGTTTTGGTAGAAATCAGGAAATTACAGGCGAAAAAAGATTTCCTTCCGTCAAAAGAATAACAGGCGGAAGAACGCTTTTGCACGATAAAGAACTTACTTATTGCTTCATTTGTCATCAAAGTTTTTTAAAAAACGGAGAAAGTGTAATCAATTCTTATAAAGAAATTTCGCAAGGACTGCTTTTTGGGTTTCGATCTTTGGGTATAAATCTTGAATTTCCTCAATATAAAAAGGTTTCAACCCGTCATGGCTATTGCATGAATTTATCGACAGGTTCTGATTTAAGTTACAACGGTAAAAAAATTATAGGATCTGCACAGGCTCGTAAAAAGGGATATATTTTGCAGCACGGTTCAATTTTGCTTGATTATGATAAGGAAATGCTTGAAAAAATTTTTGATGAAAAAATAGAAAATGTTATTTCTTTAAAGGAAATAAATCCTGATTTGTGTGATATTCCGCTTCTTTGCCGTGCAATCAAAAAGGGTTTTGAGCAGAATTTTCGGATGTAAAAATCTCTAATTTCATAGGAATAAAATTTTGGTATAATAAATTTATGAAAAATTTTACGGAAGAACTAGAAAAATTAAAAACATTGAATCAATTCAGGCAAATCCCTGATATAGAGGAAAAAAAAGGCAAATATATTTTTTCGCAAGGTAAAAAATATCTTAATCTCTCATCAAATGATTATCTTGGTTTTGGTTATGACCAAAATTTTGTTCAAGAGTTTTTAGAATTTGTAAAGACTCGAGATAATTTATCTTTTTCCTCGGCATCCTCCAGGCTTTTGACGGGAAACCATATTATTTTTAATGAACTCGAAGATTATATTTCAAAATTATTAAATAAAGAAAAAAGTTTGTTGTTTAATAGCGGATATCATGCAAATATAGGTCTTGTTTCGGCTCTTTGTCAAAAAGGGTGTGCGATTTTTTCCGATAAGCTTAACCATGCAAGTATTATTGACGGGATGAAGCTTGCTGAAGGAGATTTTTACCGTTATCGGCATCTTGACTATGCCCACTTAGAGCAGCTTTTGGAGAAAAAAGCCTCGCAATATGAGCAAGTTTTTATTATTTCTGAAAGTATTTTTAGTATGGATGGAGATATAGCAGATATTTTGAAGCTTGTTGAAATCAAGAAAAAATTCGATGCCATACTTATAATAGACGACGCTCACGGATTCGGGGTCTTTGGGCAAAATGGTTATGGGATTTGCGAAAACACCGAAGGTGTTGACCTTGTTGTTGCGACTTTCGGTAAGGCATTGGGGTCTTACGGGGCATTTGTTGCCGGAGATGCCGTTTTGATTGAGTATCTTGTGAACAAAGCCCGCTCATTTATTTTCTCCACAGCAATTCCGCCTCTTTGTGCTATGTGGACTATGTGGCTTTTGAAAAACAAATTGCCGGTAGCCACAAAAGCCCGCCAAAACCTTCTTGAGACGGCGCAATTTTTGCGTACGGAATTAACTTCAAAAGGGCTTAAGATAAAGGGAGAAAGCCATATAATACCAATCATTACAGGCGATAATGATAAAACTGTACAGCTTGCGGAAAAACTTCGCGAAGAAGGATTTTTGACTCTTCCCATACGCCCGCCAACAGTACCCTTAGGTCTTTCAAGGTTAAGAATTTCTCTTACGTCCATAATTGAAAAAGACGATATAAAAAACCTGCCAGAATTGATAAAAAAGGAGCTTAAATGAAAACTTTTTGGCTTAATAAAAAAAATAACTCAAAACTGGTATTATTTTTTGCAGGGTGGGGAATGGATGAA
>JAEWLZ010000210.1 GCA_023457295.1 Cyanobacteria bacterium OH_PDB_112 | reverse complement strand
GGCATGGACATACCCTGTGGGGGAAATCAAGCAAGAATTAAAAGATTTGCTTATCGGTACTGAAAAAGGACTTTTTGCAGCTATTGAAAAAATAAAATCGGGAGTTAATCTTGATGAAATTTCAGGAGTTATAGAAGATACTTGCAAAGAACTTGGCTATGGTTTGGTAACTGATTATGGCGGGCATGGTGTTGGTCGTAATATGCATGAAGAGCCTTTTATTTATAATATGCGAATCCCTCGCCCTCAGCCGGATTTACGTTCGGGCATGGTGGTGGCAATAGAGCCGATGTTTAATTTGGGGACAGGTGCGGTACATACTCTTGAAGATGGTTGGACCGTTGTCACAAATGATATGAAACCTTCTGCGCATTTCGAACACACTATTGCCGTAACGGATGAAGGGTATCAAATTCTGACGGTTTTGGATTAAAAAAATATTTTTCGAGATGTTTTTTGCTGTAAAGTTCAAGTATTTTTATTGTAATTTTACAAAAGTTTACGAATAAAGTTGATAAAATGCCAAAAAAAGCTTGTAAAAACTTATGTTCGCGATAAGATTATATATACTGGATAAGTATTGTAATAACATGAGGTATCAATGTCTAAAGAAGTTATAGAATTTGAGGGAATTATCCTAGAATCATTGCCGAACGCTATGTTCAAGGTTGAACTCGAGAACGGACATCAGGTACTGGCTCATATTTCGGGCAAAATAAGAAAAAACTTTATTAGAATACTCCCCGGGGATAAGGTAAAAGTTGAGCTTACGCCCTATGACCTTACAAAAGGACGAATAACATATAGATTGAAAGGCTAAGAAAATGAAACACAGAGCATCAGTAAAAAAAATGTGTGAAGGCTGCAAAGTAATCCGCAGAAGAGGAAAAGTTGCGGTTATTTGTGAAAATCCTAAACACAAGCAAATGCAAGGATAATTAATAAACAGTAAACAAAAGCATTTTGTGCTTGAATGTTGTTTATGTTTAATTTACAGTTAGGGTTGGACGTTTTAGCGGTTTGAAAACCCTTGATAGAGAAAAGAAACAGACAAATTATAATAAAGGAGAAAAAATGGCGCGAATAGCAGGTGTTGATTTACCTCGCAATAAAAGAATGGTGATAGCATTGACTTATATCTACGGTGTAGGTCCTACCACTTCATCAGCTATACTTAAAGCTTGCGGTATTTCAGAAGATACAAAATCAGATGATTTAACAGAAGACGAAATCAGTCTTATTCGTGAAGAACTTTCAAAATATGAAATCGAAGGTGACCTTAGAAGAAAAATTTCTATGGATATCAAAAGATTGAGCGAAATAAACTCATACAGAGGCATGCGTCACAGACGTAATCTTCCTGTAAGAGGACAAAGAACTAAAACAAATGCCAGAACAAGAAGAGGCAAAAAATCTGGGCCTGCTTCAAAGAAAAAGTAATAACAAGGAGAATATAAAAAACTATGGCTAAGATAGTAAAAACAAAACGTAAAGATAAAAAGAATGTGTTGCAAGGATTTGTACACATTCAATCAACGTTTAACAATACAATCGTTACTTCAACTGATATGCAAGGTAATGCAGTCGCTTGGGCGTCAGCAGGTGCTTGTGGTTTTAAAGGTGCAAGAAAAGGTACTCCTTTTGCTGCACAATCTGCTGCTGAATCTGTTGCAAAAAAATCAATTGACCAAGGAATGAAAAAGGTTGAAGTTTACGTAAAAGGGCCGGGTTCAGGTAGAGAAACTGCTATCAGAGCAATTCAGGCAGCCGGACTTGAAATTACATTGATTAAAGATGTAACACCAATTCCACATAATGGTTGTCGTCCGCCAAAGAAAAGAAGAGTATAACAATTTAAACAAAAAGGAGTCAAAAATTGGCTAGATACACAGGACCGTCAAATAAATTATTCAGAAACTACGGCGTAAAAGACATATCTGCAAAACAATTAATTTCAGGTATGACTCAGTATGCTTCAGGTCAGCACGGTCAGGCAAGAAAAAAAGTTTCTGATTACGCAATTCACTTGAACGAAAAACAAAAAATCCGTTTGACTTATTTAGTTAGTGAAAAACAATTTGTTAAATATTATAAAACAGCGTCTAGAAAAACAGGCGTTACAGGTACAATTTTGCTTCAAATTCTTGAATCAAGATTGGATAATGTTTTGTATAGAGCAGGTTTTTCAACAACAAGACGTCAATCAAGACAACTTGTTAATCATGGACATGTTCTTGTGAATGGTAAAAAAGTAGATATCCCTTCTTTTCTTGTAAAAGCAGGTGATGTAATCACAATTAGAGAGAAAAGCAAAGAATTGTTCAAAGGATTAGTCGAATATGTTGATGCAGCATCAACTCCAGCTTGGATTACTGCTGATAAGTCAGCATTGAAATTAACTTTCGACAGACTTCCCGAAAGAGAAGAAATGGATCCTGAATTTAAAGAACAATTAGTAATTGAGTATTATTCTAAGTAACAACCCGGAGGTTTTAGTCTACGATGGATTTAAAAATAAAATGTGTAAACACAACAACAAGTTCAGACGGGTCAAATTACGGAAAATTTGTAATTGAACCGTTAGAAAGAGGATTTGGTACAACAATAGGTAATTCATTAAGAAGAGTCCTTCTTTCAAGTTTGGAAGGCGCAGCAGTTACTGCTGTAAGAATCGAAGGGATTACGCATGAATATACTGCAATTCCTGGTATTGTTGAAGATGTAATAGATATTATGATGAACCTTAAAGGTTTAGTTGTAAAAATCGAAGATGATGAGCCAAAAACTCTAAGACTTGATATAGATACAGAAGGTCCTGTTTTGGCAAGTGATATAGAACTTCCTTCAGGTGTTAAAGTAATTAACCCTGACTGGTTGATTTGTACTGTTGCGGAAGGCGGAAGTATCCACGCTGAAATTATTGTTGAATCAGGAAAAGGCTATATCACTAGTGATGTTCTTCAGGAAACAAGACCTGATATGCCTATCGATATGCTTCCTATTGATGCATCATTTATGCCTGTAAAAAAAGTAAGCTACACAGTTGAAAACACTCGTGTTGGTGAAATTACAGACTTTGATAAATTGCTTTTGGAAATTTGGTCAAATGGAAGTATTGATGTAAATAATGCTATTACTCAAGCTTCAAATCTTTTGATTGAACACTTTATGGCTATTACCTCTTTGACTGGTCAACCTGCTTTTACATCAGGAGCACCTGTTTTAATTGAAGAAGAAGTTGAAGAAGAGCCATCTCCAAGTATCGCTATTGAAGATTTGGAACTTTCAGTAAGAGCATATAACTGCTTAAAAAGAGCAAGTATCAATTCTATGCAAGAATTATTAAGAAAGTCAGAATATGATTTGCTTAATATCAAAAACTTTGGTAAAAAATCTTCGGATGAAGTAATCGAAAAGTTGCATCAGTTTGGTTTGGAATTAGCTCCAAATCCAGAGGGTGTTGAAGACGAATTAATATAATAAAAAGGAAAAATAAAAATGAGACACCAGTGTAAAAGACATAAATTAGGAAGACCTCAAGATCAGCGCAAAGCCGTATTGAGATCACTTGCTTCATCTTTGTTTATGCATGGTGAAATAAAAACTACAATGGCTAAAGCAAAAGCTTTGAAACCGTATGCAGAACACATTATTTCACTGGCAAAAAAAGGTGATGTTCATTCAAGAAGAATAGCTGCTAAGTATATATATGACCAAGAAACAGGCAGATTCTTGAGCCAGTCTGGAGAAATTTTGGAAACTCCTGAAGGAGAAGAAAAACTTACATCCGAAACTGTTTTAAGAAAGTTATTTAATAGCATCGCTAAAGAATATACAGACAGAAAAGGCGGTTACACAAGAATTTTCAGATTGCCTCCTCGTCGTGGTGATGCGGCTGAAATGGCGTTAATTCAGTTGGTGTAATAAATGAACTTGAGTGAATTGTCTACAAATATAAACAATGCAGTATCTGAGAAGAAACATCTTCTCAGATATGCTGTTGTTGTGGAATATGTAGGTACCGAGCTTTTAGGTTCTCAAATTCAGCCTCAAGGAAGAACTGTTCAAGGTGAAATAGAAAGTGTTCTTAAAATTTTACTTTCTCAAGAAATCAGAATTACAATGGCAGGTCGCACCGATGCTGGTGTTCATGCCAGATATCAAGTTGCAAGTTTTGATTTAGAAAAAGAAGTTGATTGCAAAAAATTCATTAATTCTATGAATGCATTGCTTCCTCCTGATATTAGCATAGCTAATATGGTGGAAATTGATAATAATTTCAATTCTCAAAAAACAGCTAAGCAAAAGCATTATCGTTATGTTATAAATAATGCTTCTCAACGTTCTGTTTGGGATGAAAAAAATACTCATATAAGAATGGGTTTGGATGTTGATAAAATGAATCAGGCTTTGTCTTGTATTTTAGGCAAGCATGATTTCAGCGCATTTAAATGTGCTCATACAGCCAATCCTGCCGTGGAATGCACGATTTCTCGTGCTGAGTGTACAAGAAACGGCAATATGATATATGTTGACTTTGTTGGTGACAGGTTTTTGTACAACATGGTCAGAATTTTAGTTGGTTCTTTAATAGAAATTGGACGTGGTGAACGTAGTTTCGCATGGCTTCAGGAAGTTTTGGAGTCAAAAGACCGTTCTATTGCAGGTGCAACAGCTCCTGCTGAAGGATTGACTTTGATGTATATAGATTATGAAAAAAAATACAATGATATTTTAAATAAGGAGGCAAATGATGAAAACGTATTCCGCAAAGCCTCTTGAAGTTGAAGCTAAATGGTTCTTAATCGATGCTGAAGGTAAAACTTTGGGTCGTTTGGCCGTTATTATTGCTAATATTTTGAGAGGGAAAAACAAACCGGAATTTACACCGCATGTAGATACTGGAGACTTTGTAGTAGTTATTAACTCATCAAAAATTAAAGTAACAGGAAAAAAAGAAACTGATAAAATTTATTATCATCATACAGGATTCCCTGGTGGGCTTCGTTCCACTAACTTTAGAGATTTGCAGGAAAAAGATCCTACAAGAGCTCTTTTAAAAGCGGTAAAAGGCATGCTTCAAAAAAACACTCTTGGTGCACATCAGCTTACTAAGTTGAAAGTGTATGAAGGTGCTGAGCATCCGCATGCAGCGCAAAATCCTGTTGAATATAAGGAGGAAATCAAATAATGGCTATATTAAAAGAAGCGGTAGGACGCAGAAAAACAGCCATCGCAACTGTTAAATTAAGAAAAGGTAAAGGCAGAATTTTTATTAACAATAAAATTTCTTCACAGTATCTTGGAAACAGAGCTGCGTTGGAAATGATGATTCTTCAACCTCTTGAATTGACTGGTAATGCAGGTCAGTACGACTTAATCGTGAAAGCTGTTGGCGGCGGAATTTCTTCTCAAGCTGGTGCAATTAGACATGGACTTTCAAAAGCTTTGTTGGCTTTAAATGAAGAAAATAAATCTACATTGAAAGAAAACGGTTTGTTGACACGTGATGCTCGTATTAAAGAACGTAAAAAATACGGTCGCAAAAGAGCAAGAAAAAGATTCCAATTTTCAAAAAGATAATTTGGAAAAAATATCAAAAAAATCCCCGAAATTCGGGGATTTTTTATTGGTTATTCTCAAAATTCTTGTGGTGAAGTGCTTTTAACTTATAATACTGAGCGGTATTTATAGATAGTTCGATTTCATGAACATGTGGGGAATATGCGGTTTCGGGTGCAAATACATATCATGAAACTGTGCATATTCCACTCTCACTCGTAAACTGTTTTCAGTAAAGGTTGGTTCATTCCAGCCTTTTTTTTGTTATAATCTTTTTGTAAAAATAGACACGAAAGGACTTAAATATGAGAAAACCTATAATTGCGGGCAACTGGAAAATGCATAAGTTGACAGAAGAATCCAGAACTCTTGTATCAGAACTTATGGCAGGGCTTAAAGACATCGAAAAGGCTGTTTTGCCGGAAGTTGTTGTGGCGCCTGTATTTACATCTTTGCAAACTGTATCTGATGCGCTTTGCACATGTGGCTGCGGAAAAGTAAAACTTTCTGCCCAAAATTGCTACTTTGAAAAACAAGGGGCTTTTACAGGCGAAGTTTCTGTTGAAATGATAAAAGATTTAAAAGCTGAGTATATCATTATCGGACACTCTGAAAGAAGACAGTATTTTGGTGAAACTGATGAAATGGTAAACAAAAAAACAAAAGCTATCCTTGCAAATGGTCTTATTCCGATTATTTGCTGTGGAGAGTCCTTAGAACAACGTGAAGCTGGTATTACAGACTCTCATGTAAGAACACAAATTGAAGCTGCTCTTGAAGGTTTGACATCTGATGAAGTTGCGAAATCTGCAATCGCTTATGAGCCTATCTGGGCTATAGGTACAGGTAAAACTTGCGACAGCGTGGAAGCAAACCGCGTTATCGCTATGATTCGTGGAGTTGTCGCTGAAGTTTCAGGAAAAGAAGCAGCAGACGCAATCAGAATCCTCTACGGTGGAAGCGTGAAGCCTTCTACTATCGAAGAGCAAATGTCACAATCTGACATCGACGGTGCTTTGGTAGGCGGTGCGAGCTTGACTGCTGAAGATTTCTTGGGAATCATAACAGGAGCTATGAAAGCCAGAGTATAAATGAAAATTCTCGATAGAATAATAACAAAAAATAATGAGGAGGTTCAACTGGTTTCAGTTGAGCCTCCTCATTATGATAAGACCCTTCTCGTAGTTGGAGTTGTGCATGGTGATGAGTGGCAGGGTGAAAAAATGGTTGAGCAAATGATTAAACTGTCACACAAAAATCGAGTTTTATACATACCATGCCTTAATCCTGACGGTAAAGTTTTGAATACCCGTACAAATGCAAACGGAGTCGATATTAATCGTAATTTTCCTGCCAAAAACTGGAAACTGCTTCCCAAAGACAGATATTTTGGCGGAGAAAAACCACTGTCTGAAATTGAATCGGTATTTTTGAAAGAAGTTATAGGAAAATATAAGCCTTATGCAATTTTGACTCTCCATACGCCTTTTGAGGTGGTGAATTATGATGGAAATGCTCGAGAAATCGCCGAAAAAATGGCGGAATTATCAGGCTATCGTCTTGAGGAGAGTATCGGTTATGAAACTCCCGGCAGTTTTGGAAGTTACTTTGGAACAGAGCAGGGATATCCTGTGATTACACTTGAGATGAAAGAAATTGATGATTGTGAGCAACTTTGGTTAGAGCTTAAAGATGCTTTAGAGTATTTTGTAAATATCTAAGATTAAATGTAACGAAATATTTACTCTCAAGGTCGTTTAAAGGCAATTTTCTTCACGATATATACTTTATATATTTAGGAGAAAAATAGAGAGATGTATTCAGATTATTCTAACAGATATTTGGGACTTGATCCGAACCTTGGCGGTTCGGCAAATATTCCTACACCTTTTATGAGTCGAGCGGGACTCCCGTATGCGAATAATTTTGCTTTGCCTCAAATTATGGCAGGTAATGTCTCTCAGCCTCAAATGGCACCTATTCAACCTGACAGTACTAATACAACTATGATGAGAATGCTCAATTTCATGCTTATATCTAAACAGCTTGAAAATAGTGAGGGTTCTTCAAGTAGTTTTAAAGATTATGAATCTCTTTTGAGTTTACTTCCGATGGGCTCGAATAACGGAATGTCAAGTTTGTTTGGAATGATGAGCTTGATGGCTCAATTTGATATGCTTGATAATGATAATTCAGCTAAACGTAATAACAAAAGTATTAATAAAAAAGATATTAAAGTTAGAGATTTGTCGCCGGAATTCTTGGAAAAAGTTAAAAAAATATCTGATGAATTAAATTGTGATTCGTCAGATTTGCTTGCTGTTATGTATGCTGAGTCAAGATTGGATTCTACGGCTGTAAATGATAAGCCTATACGCACAAAAGATGGTCGTACTTTACCTCCGACAAATGCTACTGGATTGATTCAATTCATGCCGCAAACAGCAAAAGAATTCGATACAAATATTTATGAGTTAAAGAGAATGACTCCTGAAAAACAATTAGATTATGTAGAAAAATATTTGAAAAAACTTAAAAAAGACAGAGGATTTGGTGATAGGTCTTTAAGCGGAGCTGATTTATATGCTCTTGTTTTCTTGCCGGCAAGATCCAAAAGAGATGTCCTTACTTCTGAAGGTGAGTCTTATTATGATTCAAATCCGGGTCTTGATGTTAATAATAATGGAAGAATTACTAAGAGTGATTTGGAAAAAATTGTACAAGGATATAAGAAAACCATTTTCAGCGATTAGTTGTTGATGTAAAATATACTTGTGATGAATAAATATGCGCAGGTACTTGTAAATATTGCTAAAATCGGGACGAGGACGTTCAGTTATCTTATTCCTGAAGAATTTCAAGACGTAATCAAAATCGGGCAGCCTGTTTTGGTGCCTTTTGGTACGCAGGGGATTATAAATGCTTTTGTGGTGGGTTTTTCTGATTATTTACCCGAAGGAATCAAAGCAAAAAGCATTACTGAAATTTTAGATATTGAGCCGATTTTTGATATTGAATATCTGCATTTTTTAAATTGGGTCAGTGAGTATTATTGTTGTGATTTTCAGGCGGTTCTTGCCTGTGCTGTGCCTATGAAATTTTTTGCTCAGTCTAAAAGAATCGCAAGACTTTTGAAGGATGATTTTGATGGCAAATCATCAATAGTAGATTTATTGCGTGAAAAAAAAGAAATGCCTGTATCTGTTTTGCAAAAAAAATCAAAATTAACATCAAGTAAATTTTATGAAGCATTTAGAAAGCTTCGTGTTGCAGGTGTTGTTGAAGTTGAGAATATTTTGGAGCAAAAAAGTTCCTCAACTCAATTTGAAAAAAAACTTGTATTAAAGAATTCTGATACTCAAAACAAAAGACATAAAGCAGTTTTGGATGTTTTGCAAGAATATTCGGCGCCGCCTTTAATGAAAGATTTTTTGGAAAAAGCAAAAACGACTTCCGCTACTGTTAAAAGACTTGCAGAGCTTGGCTATATAGATATTTTAGAAGAAGAAGTTTATCGTGATCCTTTGAAAGTTTTTTTGAACGGAAAATCTGATAATTTCCCAAAATTGTCAGAAGAGCAAGATTTTGCTTTTAAAAAAATTAAGGAAGCAATTGATAAAGGTTCGACATCCCCTATTTTTCTTTATGGTATAACGGGTTCAGGTAAAACAGAAGTTTATTTTAAGGCTATGAAAGAAGTATTGGATAAAGGCAAAAATGTTTTGTTCTTAGCCCCTGAAATAGCCGTTGCTTCTATGCTTACAGAAAGAATTGCGCGTCGTTTCGGTTCAGAAGGCGTAGCTATATGGCACAGCTCGATTTCTGACGGGGAAAGATATGATGTTTGGGAAAAACTTCGACGTAATGAAATAAAAATTCTCGCGGGCGCTCGATCTGCTATTTTTGCTCCGCTTCGTGATATTGGACTTATTATAATTGATGAAGAGCATGATTCAGGTTATAAGCAAACTTCACCAGCTCCTCGTTATAATGCAAAATTTTTGGCTCAGGAGCGAGCCAAAAGAATTGGTTCAACATTTGTTTTGGGAAGCGCAACTCCTGATGTGACAACTTTTTATCAGGCAATGAATTCCGGCATGGTGTTGCAATTGAAAGAACGTTTCGGTAATGCGGCTTTGGCGGATGTGCATGTTATTGATATGCGTGTTGAAATGGCAAATAAAAATCGTTCAATTTTTTCACGGTCTTTAAAAAAAGAAATAGAATCAAATTTGGCGAATAAAAAACAAACTATTTTGCTTATAAACAGGCGTGGATTTTCGACAGTTGTGCATTGCCCTGCTTGTGGTTATGTGGCGGAGTGCAAAAAATGCTCAATTCCTTTAATAAGACATAAAACTACAGATACTTTGCGATGCCATTATTGTAATTATGAAACATATATGCCGGATATTTGCCCTGATTGCGGATTTGATTCTATGGCATCATCGGGTCTTGGGACTCAAAGAGTCGAAGAAGAAGTCATTAAAATATTCCCTGATGCTCGTGTTGCAAGGCTCGATAGTGATGTCTTAACGAGAAAAAATCTTCATATAGAGATTCTTAAAGATTTTAATGAAGGTAAAATTGATATTCTTGTGGGGACGCAGATGATTGCAAAAGGTCTGGATAATCCTAATGTTACTCTTGTAGGAGTTTTGTCGGCAGATAGTTCTTTTAATTTACCTGATTATCGTGCTTCTGAGCGAGGATTTCAGCTTCTTACTCAGGTTGCGGGACGTGCAGGACGTGGGGATTTTGCGGGAAAAGTTTATTTTCAGACATATTCTCCTGATTTTTATGCTCTTCAAAATGCCCAAAATCAGGACTATGAGATGTTTTACAAAAATGAAATGGAAGCACGTGAAGAACTCGCTTATCCGCCTTTTAGCCAAATAATTCGCCTTGTTGCGTCATCTCATAATGAATTCCGAGCAGAAAAACTTGCTCAAGAAATTGTGCTAAGGCTTAAAACTATAATTGAAAAACAGGGAACTTCGGAGTTTTTGGAAGTTTTAGGTCCTGCGCCTTGTGTTATTTCAAGACTTAAAGACGAATATCGGTTTCAAATTATTATCAAAAACCGTCTTGGCGACAAGGGGCATTTTTTCTTAACAGGATTTATTAACAAGATAATTATGCCTGATGATATCAAACTTGTTGTTGATATTGATCCTGCTGATATGCTTTAATTTAGCCTATTTGATCCATGTTTTGCCCGAAAGAACGAAATCCGTCTAAATCATGATCGTTTTCAGGATTTCTTTTCTTGTTTTCTAAAGAATCAAGTTCTGTTGAAGTAGCTCGATAATTCAAACTATCGCCTGCAAGCGCTAAGGATAATCGATTATCTTGTCTTGCAAGTCCTGCACTTTGAGTTTCTCCGGATTTTCCCAAATTAAGTCTGGATTGATTAATTTGTTGACCATTATATACAGAATCATTATTTATTAAGGTATCCTGATATTTTTTAAATGCGTTTAAAGCAAAGCCCATAAATATCTCCTCTTTTATCTCTTAAAGTAATAAAAACAAAAACCTCAGGAAAAATGTCTTTTAAAAACAAAAAAAGCACAAATCTTTACAAAAAAATCTGTGCTTTTTTTAACTTTGAAGAATGCCCTTACGCGAAGTAGTTGAAACCTTCAACTTGTCTTTTTTTAGCAGCTTCCATAGAATCAAGCTGTACTTGATATGCTTTTGCCATAAATCCATTTGAGGCATTTTGCATTTCCATACGTTTATCTTGATTTAGAAGTGCTTGACTTCCTGCGAAACTAGGAGATGCAGATCTGGCTAACGCCATTCTGTTCTGGTTGTTTTGCATTGTCGCGTAATTTGCATTATTTAAGCCTAAAACCGCTTGATAGCTGGCTAATGCGTTCATTACAAATGACATAACTTTCTCCAAATTTTACTTTACACTACTAATTAAAACATGTGAAAAATAAAATTGACACCCCTAACGGAATAAATATATAATTCTTTACATTTTTAAGAGCTGAACGAAAGTTATAAAGCTTGCTGCAAGGTCTTGATTCCAACAAAGAACTTCTTTCGGCAAATCAAGGTTAACCGGAGCAAAATTCCAAATAGCTTTTATTCCATGCTGAACGATTTCGTCTGCTGTTTCTTGCGCATAATGTTCCGGGATGGTGATAACTGCTATTTTTATATTGTGTTCTTTTATATATTCACCTATTTTTTCCATAGAAATAACATCTTTATCTGCAATTTTTGTCCCTATTTTTTTAGGGTCCGTATCAAAAATAGCTTGAATTTTTAATCCGTATTGCGAAAAGCCGTTATATTTAGCAAGAGCATTCCCAAGATTACCCGCGCCTATTAAAATAATTTTTCGTTCTTTATCAAATCCTAGAAAATTTTCTAAATGTGAACTAAATTCTTTAGTATCAAAGCCTACTTTAGGCTTGCCTACATATCCTATTGCCGCAATATCTTTTCTTACCTGAGTAGAATCTATGTCAAGTTTTTCTGCCATAAAAGCACTGGAAATGTATTTTTCACCATTCTCCAATGCTCTTACTGCAATATTATAATATAGCGGTAATCTCTTGAGTGTAGGTATATTTAATTTTTTTTCCTTCATTTTGAATTACCTGTCGATTTTTTAAGCGAAAAACTTTATTAGAAATTTCTAATAAAATTTTTCGCTAAAGATATGGGCATAACCCAAAATCTCTATTTCAGGTTTTTATAAGATGCTTCAAACCTGTTTTTGTAATGAGTATGTAAAAGTTCATGAGCTTTATGACTATTCGGAGCTCCCAAATAATCTGCGTACAATCTCTGAACGTCAGGATTTTCATGTGACTTTCTGATAGGTAGTTCAGAGTCATTTTTGTACAATCCTTCAGCCCGTCTTAGTTTAATTGTACTGTCATTGCAGCTCATTGGCTGTCCGCCGCCGTTTATACAACCGCCAGGACAAGCCATAACTTCAAGCAATTGGAAGTCGGCTTTACCTTCTTTTATTTCCTGAATTGACTTTTCTGCTTCCGCAAGAGTATTTACTACTCTTACTTTAACATTAAGTCCGTTTAAGTCTAAAGAAATTTCCTTGTGTTTTTGAAGTCCGCGGAATTCTTTCATATCAGGATTTTCAAGAGTTTTACCTGTAACAACTTCATAAGCTGTTCTAGCTGCCGCTTCTGCTACACCGCCTGAAGCACCGAATATTACGCCTGCTCCTGAATATTCTCCATATGGAGCATCAGGAAGTTCGTCTTCAAGTTTGCTGAAATCTATACCTGCTGATTTTATTAGTCTTGCCAGCTCTTGTGTTGTCAAAACAAAATCAACATCAGCAATACCTTCATGAGAAAGTTCGCTTCTTAGACTTTCAGCTTTTTTAGCTGTACAAGGCATTATTGAAACAGAAACTATATTTTCTTTTGTGTATCCTTCTTTTTGCAAAGGAAGGATATGCTTAAATACAGGTCCAAACATACCTTGAGGTGAGCGGCAAGTTGATAAGTGTTCTAACATATCCGGATGTGATAATTCAAGATATCTTACCCAAGCAGGACAGCAAGAAGTAAACATCGGAAGTACTCCGCCATTTTTTACTCTACTGACAAATTCTGTCGCTTCTTCCATAATTGTCAAATCTGCCGTAAAGTTAGTATCAAATACCAAGTCAACTCCGATTTTTTTCAAAGCCGCAACTATTTTGCCTATAGTATTTTCTCCTGGTTTCATTCCGAAAGCTTCGCCAAGGCCAACCCTTACAGAAGGAGCTATTTGAACGATAACTTTTTTCTCAGGGTTATTTATGTGACTCCATAATCTGTCTACTTCAGATTTGATTGTTAAAGCACCTGTCGGGCAAACATTTGAACATTGTCCGCAGAATACACAATCAACATCTTTAAGTTCTTTGCTTGCAATAGGAGCAACTACTGTTTTATAACCGCGATTAGCAAATCCCAATACAGCATGACCTTGGTGTTCTTTACAAGCTCTAACACAAGCTCCGCAAAGAATACATTTATTAGGGTCACGAACGATAGAAGGGTTTGAATTATCTATTGGCAAGTATTCTTTTTCTTCTTTTTTTGCATATCTGATTTCGCGAAGTCCGTATTCTTCTGATAAAGCTTGAAGAGTACAAGTTCCTGAACGGTCACAAGTTGTACATTCTCTGTCATGGTTAGCTAAAAGCAATTCCAAAACAGTTTTACGAACCCTTCTTACTCTTGCTGAGTTAAGCTGGATTTTCAAACCTGGTTCAGGAGGCATAGTACAGCTTGACTGGATTCCACGTCCTTCGATTTCTACTACGCACATACGGCAGGCACCTGAAATTGACAAATCAGGCCTATAACAAAAAGTCGGAACATTAAGCCCTTGTTTTCTGATAACTTCCAAAATATTTATTTCATCAGAAAATTCGACTTCCTGCCCATCTATAAATAATGTTTTTTTATTTTCTATATTAGTCATTGATTATATCTCCTTGATAGCTTTGAATGGGCAAGCAGCTACGCAAACGCCGCATTTAATACATTTTGATTGATCAATTTTGTGAGCTGTTTTAACTTCACCGGAAATTGCTCCCACAGGACATTGTCTTGCACATTTTGTGCAACCTTTGCAAAGCTCTTCTTCAATTGTGATAGTTTTTAGAGCTGTGCAAACGCCTGCCGGACATTTTTTGTCTTTAATATGAGCTACATATTCATCGTAGAAGTATTTTAACGTTGATAATACAGGATTTGGAGCTGTTTTACCAAGTCCGCAAAGCGAACCGTCTTTTACAGCAAGCGCCAATTCTTGCAATAAATCAAGGTCTTCCATTGTAGCTTTGCCTTGTGTGATATCTGTTAAAATTTTCAACATGTTTTTTGTACCTTCACGGCAAGGAACGCATTTTCCGCAAGACTCGTTTTGTGTGAAGTTCATAAAGAATCTTGCAAGTTCAACGATACAAGTGTCTTCGTTGGTTACAACAAGACCGCCTGAACCAACCATAGCTCCTGCTTTTATCAATGAATCGTAATCCATTGAAAGGTCAAGGTGTTCTTCTGTCAAACATCCGCCTGAAGGACCGCCGATTTGAACGGCTTTGAATTTTTTACCATTGCGGATTCCACCACCGATATCAAAAACAATCTCACGAAGAGTTGTTCCCATAGGAACTTCGATAAGACCTGTATTATTAACTTCGCCTGTTAAAGCAAAAGTTTTTGTGCCTTTTGAAGTTTCTGTACCCATTGCACTAAACCATCCGGCTCCGTTAAGCAAAATTAAAGGAACATTTGCAAAAGTTTCTACGTTATTGATAAGCGTAGGTTTGCCAAAAAGCCCTTTGTTTGCAGGGAATGGAGGTTT
The DNA here is from genome assembly GCA_023457295.1 of Cyanobacteria bacterium OH_PDB_112. GTDB lineage: Bacteria > Cyanobacteriota > Vampirovibrionia > Gastranaerophilales > CAJFVJ01 > JAEWLZ01. The sequence continues at coordinate 1,287 of JAEWLZ010000210.1, read as the reverse complement.
TGGTCTAGGCATTCCGCGTTCGCCTTCGATTGATGCGATAAGAGCTGTTTCTTCACCGCAAACGAAAGCCCCTGCACCTTCTTTGATTTTAACTTTGAAACTAAAATCTGTTCCCAAAATATTTTTGCCGAGCAGATTAGCTTTTTCAGCTTGTTCAATAGCAACCCTTAGACGTTTTATAGCAAGAGGGTATTCCGCTCTTACATAAATATAAGATTCATCAGAACCAATCGCGTATGCTGCAATTGCCATGCCTTCAAGAAGTTTGTGCGGGTCACCTTCCATAATACTTCTATCCATGAATGCACCCGGGTCACCTTCGTCACCGTTACATACAACATATTTTTTCTCAGATTGAGCTGCTGCTGTAAACATCCATTTGCGACCTGTTGGGAAGCCGCCGCCGCCTCTGCCGCGAAGACCTGATTCCATTACTTCCTTAATTACATCTTCAGGTTTCATGGTTGTAAGAACTTTTTCTAAAGCCTCATAACCTCTTATTGCAATAGAATCATCGATATTTTCGGGATCGATTTTTCCGCAATTGCAAAGAGATGTTCTAGATTGTTTTGCATAGAAATTAATATCATCATTTTTTTTGATTTTTTCGCCTGTTTTAGGATCTGTATAAAGAAGTCTTTCAACAGGAATACCAGTTTTAAGACTTTCGATGATTTCTTCCACATCTTCTTTTTTTACTTTTACATAAGTAATATGTAATTCAGGAACAATAATCAAAACTCCCTGCTCACAAAAACCGTGACATCCTGTCGGAACAACAGTCATTTTATCTGATTGAAGAGTTTTTACATTCATTCCTTCTTTTTTTAATTTTTCTATAACTTCCAAAGAACCGTTTGCTACGCAACCTGTACCTGCACAGACTAAAACCCTTGTTCCTTGTGCTGTAATAGCTTTTTGAGCTTCTTCTTGTTTAGCTTTTATAATAGTTTGTTGTGTTGTCATTGTTATTCTCCCCTCTCTTCTTTTATTAGAGCGTCTATAACTACCTTCATTGCATCAGGCGTCATTTGAGGATAAACTTTTTCGTTTATTACAACAACGGGAGCAAGCCCGCAAGCACCAAGACAACTAACGGTTTCAACAGAAAATAACATATCTTCTGTTGTGAATTTTCCTTCAGTGAGGTTTAATTTTCCTTTAAGAGCGTTCAAAACAGGCATTGAACCTCTAACGTGGCATGCTGTTCCGTCGCAAACTTTAATTTCGTATTTTCCTTTTGGATCTAAGCTGAATTGGCTGTAAAAAGTGGCTACACCATACACT
>JAEWLZ010000209.1 GCA_023457295.1 Cyanobacteria bacterium OH_PDB_112 | reverse complement strand
TTATCTACGGTAAATTCTCCAAGGTCTGACAGATCCAAAATATCACCCGATTTTGCCATAGCTTCTGTCAAAAAAGCCGTTTCTTCGGTATTTAAGCCCTGAAAATATACAGCCATAAGCCAAGCGGAAATTTGATAATCAGCAATAGAACCGTCCAAAATCCCTGAAACCAAAAAATCTATTTCTTCTTTATAATGAGTTTTTCCTTGTTTTTTTTTCTCTATTATTTCTGTGGTTTTCATTTTGGACTCCTTGTGAATAAGCTGTTAAGAGAATTTTTAGACGGCTTTAAGCCTTATTATATCTTTTATTTTGCAATTTTGCCAATAAAAAATAATGTTGTACAATTATTATGAGAGGGTAAATATGCAAAAAATATTACGAAACATTTTTTTAAGCTGTATTTTGGGGATGTTTTTCCAAACAGCTTTTGCGTATACGCCTCCTTTTTTGAATGATGAAAATTATCAAAAAGGGATAATTTCACTCAGCGTAAATAATTATGAGGCAGCTGTAAATGAGCTGAATCAAGCACTTGCAAAATATCCTCATGTAATTGAAATTAAAAACAATCTTTCGGATGCTTATTACAAACGCGGTATTGATTTTTCTTCCGCGGGAGATTATAAAAGAGCCGCAAATGACATCAGGGCTTCGATTTTTTATCTTAAATATTACCAAGAGCCTACGGCTATTGATTTGCAAAAAGTTACAATCAGTGAAAATATTCTAAGAACTTTAATTGTGGACCAAAATCTTTCCACAAGCCCTGCTTGCAGATTTAATGAAGCTAAAAAACTACGTTCGCAAGGATTTTTTCCTCAGGCTGTTGTGGAGTTTGTTGAAGCATCAAAAGACCAGTCAACAAGAGCTTTGGCACTTGAAAACATAGCCGATTTATTTGTGGCTATGGGGGATGAAAGACAGGCCATACCTTATTATGAGGATGCGCTGGCAGTTAATCCTTTAAATACCGACATGCATCTTAAACTCGCTGAAATACTGGAAAAATTTGATATTACAGATAAAGCTATTGAAGAATATAATCTTGCTTTCACTGATGAAAACGCTGAAGAAATTTTACCCGCTCTTGAACGTCTTGCGAATCTTAATGTGTCAAAATATCCTGATAAAGCTGTGTCTTACCTGAATTTGGGTGCTGTTTATCAGCGTAAAGGTGATTTTGATTTGGCTATGGCAAATTATCAAAAAGCCCAGTCTTTAGACAGGTCAAATCAAATTATAAAAATAAATATAGGTTCTCTTTATCAATCTCAGGGTAATTGCCAAAAGGCGATAGAACTTTTTAATGAAGTTATTTTGGCAAATCCTAAGGATAAACTGGCTTATATGTATAAGGCAAAAGCTTATAATCAGCTCAAAAGTTACCCGGAGGCGGTCAAAAATTATCAGGAAGTTCTAAAGATTGATTCTAAAGATGCAGCCGCAAAATCCGAAATGATTGATTCTGTTAATAATATGCCTGATGCGCAGGCTTTTGTTTATTTTGACAAACTTATATTGCAATTTCCGAATGATGAAGAAATCTTGAAAGCATACGGAGATGTTTTGCTAAAGAAAAAATATTTTGCAAAAGCTGTTTTGCAGTACCAAAAAGTTATTGCAAAAGACAGTTCGGATATTGGAGCGTATATATCCCTTGCTCAATCATATCAGGAATTGTACGAATTTGATAATGCCATTAAAACAATAGATAACGGCATCTTTAAAAATCCCGATGATAAAAAATTGCCCGCTTATCGTGCTGAAATTCTTGAAAATAAAGACGATATGCTTGTAAAAAAAGCGTTTGAGTTTTATTCCAAAAAAGATTATGTTAAAGCGATAGAAACATATCTTTCAATAAAAGACCCGGGAAAAGATGTTTTTACCTACATAGGAGCGTGTTATCAGAATTTGGGCAAGTACAAAGAGGCAGCTGAAAATTATTCTAAGGCAATGACTCTTGATCCTGCTGATGTTAATGTTTTATGTTATTTGGGCAATATTAATTGCTTGCAAAATGAATTTCAAAAAGCAAAAACATGTTATAATCAAGCTCTTTTGCTTGAGCCTGATAATGCGGATGCAAAAAAGGGCTTGACCCTTGTAAACAAAGCTTATAATGAATGGCTTTTAAATCAGGGAATAAATCAGTACAAAGCAATGGATTATAAGAAAGCTTTAAAAACTTTATCTCAGCTTTTGACCGGAGATACTCAAAATGCTCACGGATATTACTACCGAGCACTTTCCTATGATTCTTTGAATGATTATCGCAAGGCGATTGAGGATTATGTTAAAGTCACAAAAATTATGCCGAAAAATGATATGCCATTTTACCTTTTAGGTGTAGACTATGACAGCGTTTCGGATTTTAAAAATGCCAAGATTTCCTATGCGAAATTTATAGAATTGTCAGGAACAAAACAGACAGAATATACAAAATACGCTAAAAAACGGTTAGTTGAATTGAAAAATATCAAATGAAAAAACTAAAAATCGGCAATGTAGAATTCAATAGTAATGTAATTTTAGCTCCTATGGCGGGTATAACAGACAGTGTGCTTCGCTCGATGGTAAGAGAAACCTCTCGTGATTGTCTTGTAATGAGCGAAATGGTCTCCTCTGAAGGATTAAGGATGAATCCTGATAGAAGCATAATTTTTACTCAACCTCAAGAATATCCTCTTTCATTCCAAATATCAGGACACAAGCCCGAACTTATGGCGGAGGCGGCGAAAATTCTTGAGAATGTTTCGACTGTAATTGATATTAATATGGGTTGCCCTGCTCCTAAAATTGTTCGTAACGGTGACGGTAGTTCACTTATGAAGGATTTGAAGCTTGCGGAAAAAATTATTTCTTCCGTTAAAAAAGCAGTAAATGTTCCTGTTACTGTAAAAACGCGTCTGGGGTGGGATGTTCCGTCTATGAATTATTTAGATTTTGCAAATATGGCGCAAGATGCCGGAGCCGATGCAATTATGATACATGGAAGGACACGTTCTCAGATGTATTCAGGTACCGCAAATTGGAATGCAATAGCAGAAATCAAGCAGGTTCTTGAAATACCTGTTATCGCAAATGGCGATATAAATTCTGTTGAGGCGGCAATTGAATGCCAAAAAATCACACAATGTGATGGTTTTGGTATAGGTCGGGGTGTTCTCGGTGATGTGGATTTGATTTCTCGTATAGAACATTATTTTGAAACTGGCGAAATTCTTGCACCTCCTGATATAACGCAACGTATACAGGTTGCGAAGATTCATTTGCAAAAAGAAATGGATTTTCGTGGAGAATTACATGGCATACAGTTTATGCGGAAGTTTTTTGCTTATTATATTCGCGGCATAAAAGGTGCGGCTCAATATCGTTTTGAATTGGTACGTCTTAATGATAAACAGCAGATTCTGGATACTTTGGACAGAATTTCGGAAGAAAATACCGCAGCTCAAAAGATTGCTGCGGTAGAAATTCCACAATGAATTTTTTTTTTAGCATAGTAAGTATTAAAGAGAAATTCGTTAAGATTTAGCGTCTTTAAATACCGTATATTCGGCTTTTTTACTTTGATACGCTTAGTGCCTAGCGAATTTCGTTATCCTGCTTCTTTTTCTCTTAAAATTTGAATTTCGGGCTTGCTGTTATAAGCATCCACGAAGTGAAGATATCTTTCCATTCGAAGTTTTAACCAACTTACCATTGTATCTGAACCGTAAACCTCAATTATACGAGTCCGTTCGAGATTTTTGTATGCCTTGTTAAAACGTTCATCAAGATACGTATTACACCGGCAATTAAGTTCTTCAATCAGGTCGTATAAAGTTTTTAGCCAAGCCGCTTGTACGGTGGACTCATTCACCTTAAATTGCAAAATCATAAAAATGCCTTTCTTGTAGTTTTTGGAGTGCCGATATAATTAGTATATAAGAAATTATACCAACATTTCTACCCTTTTAAACTTAAATACTACGAAAGTAGTAGTTTAAAACTTTACAATAAATCTGTCAAGATAGTCGGAACTTGGATATAATATAAAATATGGACAATTTGTTAAGTATAGATTTGCAGCTTAAATTATTACCCGATCTACCGGGTGTTTATCTTATGCGAGATGCTTTGGATGCGATAATTTATATCGGCAAGGCAAAAAATCTCAAAAATCGGGTGCGGAGTTATTTCAAAAAAACTCTTGATACGCCGAAGCTTCGTATTATGGTTCCAAAAATAGTCCGTTTTGAATTTATAGTAACGGATTCTGAGGTCGAGGCGTTGATTTTGGAGTCGCATCTTATTAAAAAGCATAAACCTAATTATAATGTGCTTTTGAAGGATGATAAAAAATTCCCTTGGTTTGTAATTACAGACGAGGAATATCCCCGAATTGTTGTTGCGCGCAGAGCCAATAAAAATGCGCTTAACGGCAAGTATTTCGGACCTTACACCGATGGGCGCGCGATGTATTCGACACTTGATTTAATAAAAAAACTATTTCCTCTCAAACAGTGTAAAGCCCCTCGTTTCAAGGGTAGAACGTGCATTTACCATGACATAGGCAAGTGTTCAGGGGTGTGCCAAAAGAAAATCTCGCCCGAGGAGTACGGGAAAATTGTAAAACAGGTTGAGCTTTTCCTTTCCGGAAAGCAGGAAGAGCTTTTACAGGAGCTAAAAAATCGTATGGATTATCACGCCGAGCGGCAGGAATTTGAGAAGGCGGCTCGTTTTCGTGACAGCTATTTTGATATGCAAAAAGTTATTGAAAGACAAAAAGTAGTAAGTGAAAATACAAAAATAAATTGGGATATAATTGGTTTTGCAAGGAATGGTGCTGATATTGGAGTTGTGGTCTTGAAAATTCGCACAGGCAGGCTCACGGATAAAAAAGAATTTGATTTTACTCTTGATGAGCTTGATGATTCTCCTGATATTTTAGTTAGATTTTTGCAAGAGTTTTATGCGGCAAATTCCGATTTGCCGGATGAAATCCTTTTGCCTTTTGAGCTTGAAGATATTGATGTTATTAAAAAGTGGCTTGATGTTAAGGTTTCTGTACCAAAGGCTCAAAAGAAGTTTGAACTTTTGGAACTTGCAAATAAAAACGCTGTTTTGTTTATGGAAAAAATAAAAGCACAAAAAAGCGTCAAGCTTCAGTCCGATTGGAATGAAATCGGAGTGGAAATTCAGCAAAAACTCGGGTTGAAAAAATTTCCTCATCGGGTGGAATGCTTTGATATTTCACATATTCAGGGAACGAATACCGTTGCGTCTATGGTTGTTTTTGAAAACGGCAAGCCTAAAAAATCAGACTATAAACGCTTTAAAATCAGAACCCTTCAAGAAGGAAAACCTGATGATTTTGAGGCTATGCGAGAAGTCGTAAAACGAAGGTATTCCCGTGAAGACTGGCTCATTCCCGATTTAATAATTGTTGATGGAGGGAAAGGACAACTTTCGAGTGCTGTATCGATTTTAGAAGAAATTGATATGAATGAACAGGATATTGTGTCTCTTGCAAAGAAATTTGAGGAGGTATTTGTTCCTCGAAAATCAAAGCCTGTGATTTTTGATATGAATTCTCCGGCTTTATTTTTCTTCCAAAAAATTCGAGATGAGGCGCACCGTTTTGCGATAAATTATCATCGAAAATTGCGTGAAAATCAGGCAACCGAGTCAATTTTGGATGAAATTAAGGGATTGTCACAAAATAAGAAAAAGCTTCTTTTTGAAAAATTTGGAAGTATTAAAGAAATTACGCAGGTATCAAAAGAGGCTTTACAAGAGCTTTTGGGCGAAAATACAGGTGCAAAAGTTCATAAATTTTTGCAATTTAAATAAAAGATTTAAATTTTAGTTTTCAGTTGTTCTATTTTATTTGTCAAAAATTTTGATTCTATTGCTGTTGCAAGCTCTTGTGCCGCATCAATGATTTTTATTGCGGTGTCATTTGATTCTTCCGGGTTATCAAGATGGATTTTTGCCAAACTTAAATATAACAAACCTTGCATAAATAATAGGTCGTTTGCTTTAGCAAATTCAATACCTTCTTCAAGGTGCATTTTTGCCATTTCAAAGTCACCTTGTATAGCAAAATACTCACCGAGAATTTTTTTAATGAAGGTTATGTAGTAGTTATTTTGAATTTGAGGTTTAGATGCGACATCAAGTGCTTGCTGCGCTATTAAAACAGCTTGTCCGTATTCTTCCATAGCTGATTGTATTTTGCTTAAAATAATCCAGCCCGGAATCGCAAACAATGCAATTTTTTGGCTTGCAAAATAATTCAGACATTCATCAGTCATAGTTGCAGCTTGAGCATAGTCTTTATTTTCGGTAATTTGATTTACAAACAAAATTTGAATCAGGTTATAAACAAAAGAATTATTTACCATTCTTGATTTTTGGGCAATATGACCGACATCTTGAGATACATTATAATTTTCTTCATACAAAACTTTGCTTAAGATTTTTATAATATTAAGCTCGAGAAGATAATTTTCTCTTTCAAGTTCTTGGCCTTTGAAATTGAAACCTTTTATGATGTTTTCGGTCTTATTTATTGAAGATACTGCTTCATCCGGCATTCCGTTAAGGATTTTATGCAAAGCATCTGTTATAAAGACTTCCAGTTTTGCTTTTTCATCTTCGTTAGTTGTCACAAATTGTTCAATCGCATTGTAATAATTTTTATTTCCTTGTAAGCAAAGGGCTTGTAGTAGTTTTAATTGCGTTTGCAGAACAGCTTCTTTTATTATTTTATTTTCTTTTTCGGTGAAATCTTTTTGATTTTTGAGCCCTTCCTGAAGATTTGGCATTATATCTGATTGTATAAGAGTAATAACTTCTCCTAAATAACCCGCATTTATCAAAAATTTCAGTTTTAGATATTTCATAAGAGCTATTTCAATAGGCATTTCTTGAGGGTTTATGTATTCAATAGATTTATCTATGTATTCTATTGCTTCTTGAGGATTGCCTAAAATATCAAGAGTCTTTACAAGATAAGGAGCAAGTTCCATTATTTTTTCGCCGTTTTTCTGGTCTTCATAATGCTGAATTGCTTGAGAAAGAAAACCCAATGAGGTTTCCGGGTCGGTCATATAGTTTGTAATTCCAAGATGTTCCTGCATTTTGAGTTTGCGAATTTCTTTGTCAGGATAATCCGAGTAATCAATATTGTCTAAGGCCTCTTTTTGAGTTTTGGTAAATAAAGCTTTATCTCCCGTTGATATAGTTTCTTGTGCCGCTAAGTTCCAAAGGGTGAAGGCTTGTTGGAAATTTTGTGCTTTTTTTGCGATTTCCGCATTTTGTGAACTGTTTGATTCGTTCATATCAAGCATTACCCTAAGAAGGTTTGCATTTATTTGCTTTTCTTGTTCTTCACTTTTGATTACGAAATTTTTTATGATTTCAAAAAGGTGTTTATTCTTAAATTTGAAATTGACATTATCATGTGTAATCAAAAAGCCGGTAGTCATAAGTACATTCATAAGGAATCCAAAGGTATTGTCATCTATGCCCAAAACCCTTTGAATAACTGGAGGGAAGAAAGTATAACCAAGACATACAGCATTAATTATCATTTGATAAATAACTTCATTTTGGGCAAATAGAGATTCAAGCCTTACAGCTATCAATTCTTCAATCCTGTCAGGGAATACCAGTTCTTTTACTTCAGGTTTTACTTTTACTCCTTCTTCGGTTGAAGTAACAAGTCCTGCCTGGCTCAAAAACACAACTATTTCTTCCAAAAACAGAGGAGAACCTTTTGTTTTTGTTTTGATTTGTTCAATAATTTGAGGCGGCATTTCTTTGGCGTTAATTATGTAATAACCAAGTTCTTCCGCTGTTTCATCAGGTGTTAGCGCTGATATTTTGAATGTTCCCAAATTGCATTTTGCTAGTTTTGGCGATTTCATAAACTCTGAAATATGCATGTTTGCAGATGTTGTTGTAATAAAGAAAGCATCCTCTAAAAAACCTTCATCAACAAGTCTGTCAAAAATTTCAGCCGAAGATTTATCCATAAATTCGATTTCTTTTATTATTAAAATAATTTTTTGGAATTTTTTAACGGCATTGAATAATTCTTTTACAGCCAAAATAAGTTCTTCTTTTGATTCTTCTATCGTTCTGCTTGAAGCTTTTGGCACAATAAGATTTAAAAGAGTATTAATGATTTTATCATCTTTTATTTGCAAACTGTTTATTAGGGCATTTTTTACGATAGATTGCATTTTTTCCGCTTCAAAGTTAATAATCGGCAGGCTAAACATAGAGCGAATGAGATTTTGTAAGGTCGGAAAAGAAACGGTATTAAGTCCTTTGTGACAATCTGCCTGAAGTATACAAAAATTATGTTCTTTCATTTGTGATATAGCAAAATTGAAAATAGTTTTTTTACCGATGCCGGGTTCTCCTGTTAAAGAGATGAAGCCGCCTTTTCTAGTTTCTAAAATCTCTTTTATTTTATTTGCGATTTTGGTCCTTTCATCTTTTTGGGAGGATTCGGGAGGTTTTTCCTGTGAAACAGTAGTTTCTTTAGGTAATATTTCGGGTTCTGCTGTTTTTTGGGGTTCTGAGGAAGGAATGTTTAAAGCAGCGTCTTCTATGTTTTCAAGAGCAGGGATTTCATCAACAGTCTCAACAGTTTCCACTTCTTGTATCGGAAGTTCTTCAATCGGTTCAATTTCTTCTTCGGCAGGAAGTTCTTTTTGTAAAATTATTTCAGGTTCGGGTTGTGTCGGGATTGTTTCAACAGGAGTGGCGAGAGAAGATTTAAACGCCGTATATAGCCCCGGTGCTGCTTTTTCAAGATTGTAGCTGTCTTTCAATGCAATGGCGCTTGCCGCGTCAAGACAAAGAACTCCGATAGGAATTTTTGAAACCATATCTATCCCAAATTTGTGTTTTTGGGTTAAAGCTTGAGAAACAAGAATTTTGATATCATAAGAAACATTTACGTTTAAAAGTTTTTCATTTAAGGTTGCAAATTCCGCAAGAATATTTTCTGCAAGAGCCGCAGCCTGTTGGTCTTCTATGTCTTCAAAATTTGACCCTATGGCGTATGG
>JAEWLZ010000208.1 GCA_023457295.1 Cyanobacteria bacterium OH_PDB_112 | reverse complement strand
CACTCTGCTAGAAATTTATTCTACAGATCTCATCGTTTGCAGCAAACCAGAATGTGTTAGAAGCTACCCACTGAATTCCAAGACATTTGTCATCAAAACTAAACACATTAATTAAGGTTCCTGCAGTCGTCATTTTATATAAATAATATTTGTCCCCCGGACTATTTCGTGATGAAAGCCAAATATATCCATCACCGTATGATATACCCCAATACTGCCCTCCCTCAATTGGAGCATCAACTTGAAAACTTGATAATTCAGTTCCCAATGTTGAGTATTTGTATACATACCATGAACTGTCCGTAAAAACATTTTTTAATGTATACAAATTTTGTCCGTCATAACCCAAACTATAAAAAGCAGAATTTGCTTCCTTGGATATAGAAAAATTAGCCTGTACGTATGTTACGCTATCCGGCCCTAAATAATCTGTATGATAAGCTCTCATGTATGCAACAGTTGAATATGCGTTTTCTGGTAATTGCCAAATCCAATTATTTGCCTTGTCAGAAGTTAATCCAGATATTGGATCTGCAGTTCTTGAATAAATCGAGTTGCCTAAAGAGTCGTATTTAGCTAATAAGCCGCATCCAGTCATTTCCGTGACCCAAATATTTCCATCATTATCTTCAGCAACGGAAGCAGTGGCAGAACCACCAGCAATACACGTATCAACTGTAATACACGTTTTGGTTATTTGGGCAGTTATATCAGCAGGCAAACCAGAATATGTGGGTATATCTGTAGGAGTATTAGTCGGAATTATAGCCGGCGAAGTTGTAGCGTCTCTCTTTGATACACAACTAACAATTAATATCATAATCGCAATTATAATAAGAGTTTTTTTCATCCTATACCTCTCACCCTTTAACTTTTACAACTATAAGCGGTACAGTTTTATAAGGTACCTTTATTAAGCTATTCAACAACAAATTCAATACAAGATGGACAATTATTGACTCCGCCCCCACAAGTCGTAAATGTAGAGGGGGGTGTAACACTTATGTTATATGCTATTATGTGCCATATTCCGGCAGCTTCAGTACCTGCTAATATATATTTGCTTGTATTAGCCTCAACACCAAGCGGAGTGATAGCGTCACAGGGTTGCTCATCGACATAAATTAAATTGTTAGAACCATCATAATATGCAACTTTTAATGTCTCAGAGCACCATCTGTTTGCATAAAATAAAGCTGAACAATCATTAAATTTAAAATTATACTTTTCAATTTGGTATTGCGCGTCACCAAATAAAATCGGCATATTTACGCAAGGCGGTATTATTACAGGTGTTGTTGACGCTGTCGCAACATATATTTCTTGCGAGTCAATAAAGTCGGAATTGGAAGCAATGTATGAATCCGGAATGGAACTTGAACTGTCTAAAATTACTGCATGCCAAGGATTCAAGGTATTTCCAATATTTTGAGTTATATAATCTCTGGCAAAATATCCCTGCGCATCAGATATTATAATACTATCGTTCCAATTAAGCTTGGTACCACCTCCATCATAAATAGCAAGTTTTACATTTATATTGCCATAATAAGTATAACCACGAACAGATATTGTATCTCCATTTATTCCAAACCAATTATGGTAATATCCTCTAATGTGCGATTCATCAAAATCCTTTAAAATATAATTGAAACATGAAATACCGTTCGCATCAGGAGTAACTGTTGGCGTTGGTAATTCGGGCGTTGTAACTTCTGTTCTTTTCTGAACGCATCCAATAATTAGCATTATTAAAACCACAAAAACTACAATATATTGTTTTTTCATAAAAACACCTCTCTCCCATTTACATATATCAATTATACGAAGCATTGTAATATTGTCAACAAACTACTTAATGACTGCAATTTTTTTTGTAACAGAAGCATCATCGGTAATTATTCTAAGCACGTATACCCCATTTGCAACGCTTTTCCCTTCGTCATTTGCAGTTTTCCACGTAAAATGATTAATCCCACGTCTTGTCTCAGCAGCAGAAAATTGTCTGCTCCAAACTAACGTACCTTTCATGTCAACAATCATTATTGATACATCTGCCTGCTTCGTTAACGAAAACCTAACAATTGTCTCATCTTTACATGGATTAGGATAATTATATGTTGTTTCTTCGTTTAAAGGTTGATATTCAAGAATTTCATATCCACCTTTCAAATTTAATATTCCTATTCCACCCGGTTCAGTCCCCCATACAAGCGTACCATTTATATATACAGTCACTTTATCCCAATCGGCAAAAGTAGAATATCCAACAAAGCTCCAATCGTTGCCCTGATCATAATTGCTCCAATCAGTTTTATTAAAACGCGACTGAATCTGTACATATTCCCCTTGTGCGATACTACCAGCTCCAGAGTTAAATGTAATTTTCAAATACCTGTCCTGATTATCTCCAAACGAACCCGAGACAATAGAATGAATTGTAGAGCTGGTAATGTTATTTCCTGATGGAAATTTACCACTATAATCAATAATACTTTGTTCTAAAGATGTACTTCCACCCCAACCAGCTTCATAAAAATACCAATATCTTATTTCCACCGTACTTAAATCTAAAAGCGAGTTGTCATCGTTGTAAAGCTGAAACCACGGATGTGGCGAATTTGTTGTAGCGTTTGTATCTGTAGTCTTAAACTTTAACGTTATATCACCACCCGCATCCGGAGTTGGACTTGGAGAACAAGTAAATGTTATTGTCCTTGTTAACGTTGCCGTTTGGGTCATAGTAATAGTTGCTGTTATTGTTGAAGATAAACTTGATGTTTCAGTAACAGTATTTGTTGAAGTTTTGAGCTTACCCCCAAAAACTGGACCACTTGAAACTGGAGTGATTAAGTGTTAAAACTACCAGTATCAGGAGGTTTGGACATGAAGAGAAGCAGGTTCACGGAAGCACAGATTTTTGGGATTTTAAAAGAGGCGGAAGCCGGATTGTCTGTTGCGGAAATTGGCAGAAAATTTAACATCAGCGATGTCACGT
>JAEWLZ010000207.1 GCA_023457295.1 Cyanobacteria bacterium OH_PDB_112 | reverse complement strand
GCGTTTGGTGCGGCGCCGGACAGGCGGCACAATCGCAGGAGGTTTCCTCCGGAGGCGCAGCGGTTGCCTGCTGACCAGCGCAGCGCTCGCACCGCCCATACAGGATCGTCTGACCTTCATCCAGCACGAAGCCGTGGTTGGCAAGCAGGTGGTCGGTAAAATCACGCACGACATCGCAGTGCAGGTGCGCAAGCGCTCCGCAATCCATGCAGCGGATGTGCAAATGACTTTCCTGACAGGGGTTGAATTGATACAGCGCCGCCTCGCCCGCGCCCTGCGGGGCATAACGGCGCAAGAAATTCTCTTCCCAGAGCCGTGCAATGCAGCGGTAAACGGTCGTCATGCCCACGCGCGCATCCAGCGCCGAATAAACGGCCTCTGCCGTGAGGCACGCTTCCGGATGGCTGCGGAAGTAGTCGGCGACGATTTCCTTCTGCCGGGTCTGATACGAACCGCGTTCTCCCATGACACACCCTCCCGACTTGAAACCGATAACCGTTTTCATATTATAGACAGGTACAAGTCGATTGTCAACCCCGGGGCGTGAATCTATCTTGATCCGGGGCATGCGTCGCGAAACAGTGCACCCTGCGGTCTTATTCTACTGCAAGTAGAGGTTTGGATCCATGCGATGAAAGCGAGGGAGTGCATGGGACGCTCCGAAGTTGTTGGGCAGGCAAGGCGCGGCAGAAGCTTTCGGCATGAAGTGGACTGAGAGTTGAGTTTGAGAACGCTTCCGAAACATCGACTAAATTTTCGTAACGTAGACAAAAGCCTTGACTGAAAAGGATTTTCAACGGATTCCCAAGAAATGGTCAATGGTTTTTCATTGACAAGTGAAATAGGAGCTCCTATAATGATATTGGGAAACGTATGTAACCGAATTTGCAGCAGAGTGGAGCATCACCTATGGCGCAAGATTTGTTCGTGACCATCAAATCCCACTATAACACGTTCACGCGAGCCGAGAAGCACATCGCGGATTATGTGCTTTCCAGCGCCCGCAGCGTGCTATACATGTCCATCACGGAGCTTGCCAATGCCTGCGAAGTCGGCGATACAAGCGTTTTTCGATTTTGTCGGCATTTGGGCAAAAGCGGCTATCAGGATTTCAAGGTGGATCTGGCGCAGGCCATCAGCGAAACGCAAACCATGCCGGTGCTGCAAAACTGCATTGTGAACACCGCGGACAGCACGGATGTGATGATCCAGAAGGTGCTCAACAACAACATTGCCGTACTGCGCGAAACCTACCAATTGATTGAGCCAACAACGCTGGCCACCACAACGCAGTGGCTTTCGCAGGCGGAGCATATCTGCTTTTTTGGGGTGGGCGCTTCTTCCGCCTCAGCCATGGAGGCGAAAAACCGCTTTTTGCGCGTGTGCCCCAAGGTGGAATGCACGCTGGACGCGCGTATGCAGATGATGCGCGCCTCACTGATGGGGCCCAACGATGTGGCAATCCATTTCTCTTACTCTGGCGCCACCAAGGAGACCGTGGCGATTGCGCAGGCGGCCAAAGCGGCGGGCGCGCGCAGCATCTGCATTTCGCGCTTTGCGCATTCCCCGTTGGCGGAAATCAGCGACCTTTTGTACCTGTGCGGCGGCAACGAGGGGCCGCTGCAGAGTGGCAGCCTGAGCGTGAAAACGGCTCAACTGCTGCTGATGGAGGTGCTCTACATCGCCTACTGCCAGGCGCATGTGGAAGAATGTGAGCATAACCGCAACTTGACCGCGTCCTTCCTGATGCGCGATAAGCTTTGAATCCGGTATCCCCACGCTCCCTTGCCAAAGCGCCTGAGGAATGATACAATTTCTTCACAGCGATTGGGCAAGGGAGTGTTTTATAATGAAAGAATCCATGCGGATGGTCATTGTGGGCGCGGGGGCGATCGGAGGCATTACGGCCGCGTTGCTGCGGCGCAATGGGTACGATGTGACGCTGGTGAGCAAGCATGCGGATGTGGCCGCGCTGGCGACCGCAGAAGGGTTGCACGTGACTGGGGTTCGCGGTGAGTTTGTGCAGCCGGTGCCAACGGTGCCCACGGTGGAGGCTCTTCAAGGTACGTTTGACGTGGCGCTGATTGCGACCAAAGCGTACGATATGCCGCAGGCGGCGCGAGACCTGCTGCCTTTCCTGACGGCAGATTCGCTGGTTTTCAGCCTGCAAAACGGCATTTGCACGGACGCACTGGCGGCCGTGGTGGGCGAAGCGCGCACGGTGGGGTGTGTGATCGGCTGGGGTGCGACCATGCACGAGCCCGGCCAGCTGGAAATGACCAGCACCGGGGAGTTCATCATCGGGCGCATCGCGGGGGACGCGGCCGCGCTGGAGCCCGCTCGCGCGGCGCTTTCCACCGTGGCAGATACCCTCATCAGCGAGGATATTTTCGCGCAGCTTTACAGCAAGCTGATTGTGAACAGCTGCATCACTTCATTGGGTGCGATTTGCGGGCTGCGGCTGGGCGAAATGCTCATGCGCGTGCAGGCGCGGCGCATCTTTCTGGCGATCATCGGTGAGGGTGTGCAGGTGGCGCAGGCCATGCATCTGACCGTGCCACCGTTTGGG
>JAEWLZ010000206.1 GCA_023457295.1 Cyanobacteria bacterium OH_PDB_112 | reverse complement strand
GTATTCAGTTGGGATGAAAAATATCTTGAAGATTTTAAACATCCTGCTTATTATTTGCCGACAGGAATTGACTTTGGACTTTACAAGCAGGATTATCCGGAAATAAAACTTCCTCCATCCAAAATTCTTTTTGCAGGACGACCCCTGACTGACAGAAGAGAAAGTATTATCGCAGAAGTGGTAAAAAACTTTCCCGGCGTTCTTGATATTTACTCCTATAAAGCACATTTTGATAAAAGTGTTGAAAATATGCGCACAAAAGGATTCTTAACAGAAGATGAAATTAAAGAATACCAAAAATGCTATAAAGGTTTTTTGAAAAATGAAAAAGAACTTGCAGCAGCATACCACAGAGCAGATATTATATTGAATATAACTCTTGAACAAGGTTTTTCGAGCATGAATTCAAGAGTTTTAGAAGCCCTTGCAACAGGTTCTTTCCTTATAACTGATTATGTCAAAGATACCGCAACATATTTTGAAAAAGATAAAGATTTAGTCTTGTATAGCAATACTGATGAACTTTTACAGCTTATTGCAAAATATCTTGATAATGATGAAGAAAAAAATAAAATCCGTGGAAACGCCGTTGAAAAAATAAGACAAAATCATACACTTTTATCAAAAGCCGAAACTATTTTACAGGTGATTGAGTCGTATTTTCAGGATTCTTAGATTGCAAATACCCATTTTTTTTCAAAAATTTGGTAGTAACTTCAGCAAGCGGAGTTGTAATTATTGTTGCAAAGTATTTATACATCATTGAGAAGATAAATATTGATTTTAAAGTTTTTAAACCTAAAGCCTGCTTTTCATTAAGTTTTACGCCTCTCACATTTTCAGAATATTTTTGGAAGCGGTCTATTCCTTTGTTAATAGCTTTATCCATAGTAAATGCCCCTGCCGTAGGTATAATAAAGGCAAGAATATTATTTATTGCAAGAGTTTGCTTTCTTTCTTCAGGCATTTGTTTATTATTCATAATATTTACAACGTGACACGTTTGTAAAAATGCAGAATATGCCACCATTAAATATTGAGAAATTTTTTCCGCGTTATTTCCTTTAGATGCCCATTCTACTGCTTTTTGCAATGGTTTATTATCTGCAACTTTAAGAATAAATTTTTGAACCCCTTTATTATCAGCAAGCTTAGAAAAAATCTTGTCAAAATTTTCTCTAAGTTTTCTTATGCTTCCAAAATTCTGAGGTTGTGCATAGCTTACAGGTCTTTGAGCAACAGCAGCAATTGCTTGACCTTTTAATCTTCTTTGAGGAGTTTGAGCATATATAGAATTTACTATCATTTGCTTACTCCTTTCTTTACAGGCTTCAATTTTTGAGCTTCGTCAGGGAAAAGATACTTGAGCGTAGGAGGAATTAAAGCAATGGTAAGAAGCGACCTTACAGGTACTAATAAAAACTTTGGACCGTATTCTGTAATCTTTTTGAAATTTTTGAGATTTTTTTCATTTTTTAAATATTTTACTTTATCTGTAATAATTGCAGGATTTTCTTTTATTTTTTTATTAAAGTGTTCAAGAGTTTTGGTTACAGGCAAAATAAAAGCTGTTGCAATACCGAAATCTACAACCCCGCCTAGCAAAGCTTTAGTTGCGGCATATTTTTTGTCTTCTTCTTTAGCGCCGGGCAATGCCATAATCGTAAAAGGTTTTATTGTAACGGCAATACCAAACATTATCAAACTTTCCGTCCAAGCCAAATCATTCGCTTTTTTTAGAATATTATCGAATCTTTTACTTTTTATAAATTCTTTTATTTTTTTATTTTCACCAAGTCTGGTCCAAAAATCTTTTTTGGGAGCATTTCCGGAAAAACTTACAGAATCCCTATTTTTTGGACTAAAAAATCCGCCCGTGAAATTTGCGCTGGCGGATTGATTCTTTGTTATGTTTTTTTGCTCGCTCTTGTAGTCAGTTTTCTGCACACACTCTTGCTTATCGTCGCTCTTCGAGTATAAATAATAAATACCCGTATTCAGTTTTGGATGTAATATATGTGTCTGCATGTCTCTTTCTCGTTGAAGTCGATAATTTTGAAAGACTTCTTAAGCTTCTTTCGAAGCTTTTTTAGAACGTCTTACTAGTTTAAACGAAAAACATTTTTTTTTGTGCTATCCAAAAGGATAGTTTTTACAAAAGTTTATAAAGTATTTTTTAAGGTCAATAACCAACTGTTACAAAGTTTTTCAGAAAATTTAATAAATATCGGAAAATATTTTCACAAAAATATTTTTTAAGGCATGCCCAAAATACTACGGAGTAATTAAAATTTTAAGAGTTTCTCCGCCTTTATGCATTTTTATTGCTTTTTCCAAGTCTTTTAATTGCATTCTGTGAGTAATAAGTTTTTTCACATCAACATGCCCTGAAGCAATTAAATCTAATGACTGTTTAACATACTGCGGCGTATGGTGAAAAACACCTATAACTTTTACTTCATCATAATGAAGCCTGCCGGTGTCAATATTTACACTTGTGCCTGATTTGCACCCTCCAAAAAGATGTACCGTACCGCCTTTTCTGACAAGCTTAAACATGCGTTCCCAAATTTCAGGCAAACCTACAGCCTCTATTGCGACATCCAGACCTTTTCCTTCAAGAGAATGGCTCTTAAACGCCATAACGGGGTCAGGTTCAAGATTTAGGTCTATAATTTCATCAACATCCGCAAAAGTTTTTGCAAGCTCAAGTTTCATAGGATTTCTACCCGCCATTATAACTTTTGCTCCCTTAAGCTTTGCAAGACGCGCAAGCATAAGTCCGATAGGACCTGCTCCGACAATACCAACGCTTTGTCCGGGCTTAATATCTGTTCTTTCAATCCCATGAACAACATTTGCAAGAGGCTCAACAAAAGCAGCTTCTTCAAAAGACACATGTTCAGGGATTTTGTAGGTATTTATATCAACAATTTGCTTAGGAACAACAATATAATCAGCATAAGCTCCATTTAAAAATTGCAGATTTTCGCACAAATTATACTCACCGATACGACAATGATAACAG
>JAEWLZ010000205.1 GCA_023457295.1 Cyanobacteria bacterium OH_PDB_112 | reverse complement strand
GGCTTTCCCACCGCGCGGATCTCGGCGGTCTCCCTGACCGTCTCGGGGGCCCTCCACGGGCTTGCCGGTTTTTTCTCGGTGACGGGAACCTGGTTCCTCTGCCATCAAGGGCATCCCGGCGGCATGGGATGGAGCGCGCTCGCCGTCGCCCTCATCTCGGGAGGGAACCCGTACGCGATCGTTCCCGCGTCTCTCGTGTTCTCGTGGATCGAACAGGCTTCCGACAGCGCCCTCATGTCCACCCGCTTCAGCTTCGATTCCACCTCGATCGTGCAGGCCATATTGCTCCTCGTCATATCGGCGAGACTCGTGCGCGGTCGGCGGACTCGAGGCGGCCCGAGCGCCGGTCTGCCGACGGCCGATCGGCCGACCCCGGCTCCCGAAGGAAACGCGAAATGACCGAAACCGCCCGCGCGATCCTCGTCATGTCCGCGCCCCTCCTCCTCGCGACCCTCGGCGCGCTAGTCTCCGAACGGGCCGGCGTGCTCGCCGTGTTCATGGACGGGGCGATAACCCTCTCGGGCTGCGTCGCGATCGCCGTCACGCTCGCGACCGGAAACGCGCTCGCGGGACTCTTCTGCGCCTGCGCCGCCACGGTCGCCCTCCTCTTCGCCGTCTCGGTGTTTACCGAGCGAACCGGGGCGAATCCCTTCTTGACCGGCCTCTCGGTCAACCTTCTTTCGGTCGGACTCACCTCCTGGCTGTCGGCGTCCTTCTTCGGTACGCGCGGCGTCGTCGATCTCGCCGAACGCGGCGTGTCCGTCGCCTATCCCGAACTGCCCGTCGCCGCCGGAGCCGTAGCGCTCGCGCCGCTTCTCGCGCTCGTCTTCCGGTTCACGCCGTGGGGACTTCGCCTCGCCGTTTCGGGCTCTGCCGGCGCCGCCCTCGAGGCTAAAGGCCGCTCGAGCGCGCGCTATCGCACCGCGTCATGGTGCGTCGCCGCCCTCTTCGCCTCTCTCGCGGGGGCCTCGCTCGCCTTCCGTCTGGGAGCTTTCGTGCCGAATCTTTCGGCGGGTCGGGGCTGGACGGCCCTTGCCGCGTGCTATCTCGGATACCGCCGGCCGCTCCCCTGCCTCGCTGCGGTTTTCGCCTTTACGGTCGCGGAATACGCGACAAACGCCCTCCAGGGAAGCGCCGTCCCGGGAACCGTGATTCTCGGCCTCCCCTACGCCCTCGCCTTTCTCGTCTTCGCCCTGGTTCCGGCCCCTTCGAGCCCGCGGTCGAGAAACGGATAAACGCCGTTTTTTTGCCGCCGACGCGTGAAATCCCGGCGTTCAAGCGCTATGCTTTTGGGTGAACGCGCTTTGGGGCGCGGCCGCGGAGGGGAGACCATGACCGATACCGTCGATACGCAACTATCGCGCCTTTTCAATCCCGCCCGCCGGGAAGCCGTGATAGGCGAATGCCTCGCCCTGGCGGCCGAGGCGATCGACGCCGACAACGCGACCCTCTTGTCCGTACAGTGGCAGCGTACGAAGGACCTCTACCACGGCGCTTTCCCCGGATACAAGGCCTGCAATACCGAATACCACGACTTCGCCCATACCTGCGACGTGTTGTGCGCGACGATACGCATGTGCGACGGCGCCCTTTCCCAGGGAATGAGGATAGACGCGTTCCTGTACCGCGACATCGTCGTCGCGGCGATGCTCCATGACGCGGGATACATACAGGAAGCGGACGACGACGCGGGAACCGGGGCTAAGCACACGAAAACGCACGTCTCCCGCAGCGTGGCCTTCGTCGAGCGCGAACGGGAAGCGTTCGGACTGAGCGCGGAAGAGGCGGCGCGCGTGGGCCGGCTGATCCGGGGTACCGACCTTTCGGTCGATTTCGAGGGCATCCCCTACGCGGGCACCGCCGAACGGTTCGCGGGCCAGCTCCTCGCCTCGGCCGATCTTCTCGGGCAGATGGCCGACCGGACCTACCTCGAGAAGCTGCTCTTTCTGTACTACGAATTCAAGGAGGCCGGGTTTCCCGGTTACGACACCGAGTTCGATATCCTGAAAAAGACGCTCGGTTTCTACGAGATGACGCGAAAGCGCCTCTTTATCACCCTCGGAAACGCGGCCGTCATGGCGCTCCATCACTTCGCGTCGCGCTACGGCGTCCATCGCAACCTGTACATGGACTCGATCGAGCGACAGATCGACTACCTGACCGAAATAATGGAAGACGATTCGGTTAACTTCCGCAAAAAACTCAAACGGCTCGATCTCGAGGCGGTTTCGGAAGCGCACCGGCCCGCGTGAACCCGCATGCGCCGCCGCGGGACTGACGACCGGCCGCATGCCGGCCGGCGCATGTAACGCAAAAAAAAACCGACGGACCGATAGTCCGCCGGTTTTTTTTGTATTCAGGGTATCCGTCAGGGAGTCATCGGGACGATCGATCCGTCCGCGTCGTAGGAAAGCTTGCAGAACTTCACGCATCGCTTGTGGTTGATGCCCCCGGAGAGCTCGCAGTCGTGATAGAAGAGGTACCACTGACCCTTGTATTCGACGATCGAGTGATGGGTCGTCCAGCCGAGCACCGGCGG
>JAEWLZ010000204.1 GCA_023457295.1 Cyanobacteria bacterium OH_PDB_112 | reverse complement strand
TGCCGGCCCCTGCCTGTATATGAGCCCGCGGGGCGAACCCCTCACGCAGCGCCGGGTGGAAACGCTCGCCCGGGAGGAAAGCTTCCTGCTGCTGTGCGGGCACTACGAAGGCGTGGATGAGCGGGCGCTGGAGCTGGTGGTGGATGGCGAAATCTCGCTGGGGGATTTTGTGCTCACCGGCGGCGAGCTCGCGGCCATGGCCGTGGTGGATGCCGTGGCGCGGCTGGTGCCCGGGGTGCTGGGCAGCAGCGAGAGCGCGCAGGATGAGAGCTTTTCCCAGGGGCTGCTGGAATACCCGCAGTACACCCGGCCGCGCGAGTATCGCGGGCGCAGCGTGCCGCCGGTGCTGCTCAACGGGGATCACGCGCGCATCAACGCCTGGCGGCGGGAGCAGGCGCTGCTGGAAACCCTGCGCCGCCGTCCCGACCTGTTTGCCGCCGCACCCATGACCCCGCAGGAGCGCGCCCGCGCGCAAGAAGCGCTGCAGGCGCAAAACGCCGCCGCGACGGATGCCGCGCAGGCGCCCGACGCGCCATAACCCACCCACGTGCAAGGAGGAACGGCCAATGCTGATGCGAAAGCTGCTGGTGGTGCTGGGGCCTTTGCTGCTGTGCCTGCTTTGCAGCGTGCTGTTTCGGTGGCTGGATGGGCTGCAGGCCGCGGGCAGCTTCTTTGTGTTTGTGCTCAAGGGACTTGCGCTGGGGGTGGCCATTGCGCTGGTGCTGCCGGTGGCGGGCATTCGCACGCACAACAACGGCCTGACCGGGCTCTTATACATCGCGGCGGGACTGCTGGCGCTGGCGCTGCTCTACCAGTACCTGGAAACCGTCGGCGCGGTGCACTGGCTCGCGTTGCGGGCGATTTTCTCCCTCAACGGCCAAGTGGTGCTGATTCAAAGCGCGATGCTCAGCTTCGCCGCGCTCACCGCGGCGCTGGGCACCCGCGCGCGCTGAGGGCTGGAGCGCTGCTCAAGGCCTTCCCCCTTGGGAAACCGGGTAAGGCACCAGAGGGAAGCGGGTGCCTACCGGGCACCCCGGCGCAGCTGGGAGCGACCCAACGGTGGGAAAGCTGGCAAGCGTGGGACGCGGCAGTGCCCGCTGGGCACCCGCGCGCGCTGAGGGCTGGAGCGCTGCTTAAGGCCTTCCCCCTTAGGAAACCGGTAAGGCACCGGAGGGAAGCGGGTGCCCACCGGGCACCCCGGCGCTGCCGGGAGTGACGCAACAGTGTGAAGCTTGCAAGCGTGGGGCGCGGCAGTGCCCTGCGCGCCGCCCAAACCGGGCGAAGGCTTGAGCCCCTGACTGATCCCTTGCATTCACAGGGACCGAGATGCTGCCCCAGACCCTGCTCAAGGGCTTCCCCCTTGGAAAACCGGGTAAGGCACCAGAGGGAAGCGGGTGCCCACTAGGCACCCCGGCGCAGCCGGGAGCGACCCAACGGTGGGAAAGCTGGCAAGCGTGGGGCGCGGCAGTGCCCGGCGCGCCGCCCAAACCGGGCAGGGCTTGGGCCCCTGACCCTTCTTGTGGTGGGTGCGTTACATTTCCCGGCGCATGTGGTATACTTAGCGGTGTGCGGCAGCGCGCAGAAAGGGGTCGCAGGATCGATGAAAACACTCCTTCGCTTTGCCGTGACCGTGGCCGCCCTGCCCTTTTGCGCGGAGTATATGGCCGGCGTGCATGCCGCAAGCTGGCTGCAGGCCGCGCTGATCGGCGTGGTGCTGGCGGTGCTCTACGTGGTGCTGCGCCCCATTGTGCGGCTGCTGCTGTCGGTGATCAATTGGCTGACGCTGGGCCTGCTCTATGTGGCGGTGGATGCCTGGCTGGTGTGGACGGCGGCCTGGATGCTGGGCGGCGCGGTCACGCTGGATGGTTTCTGGTGGGCGGTTGCGGTGGCCGTGGTGGTCAACGCGGCGCGCACCCTCATTGGTGCCCTGACGGGCAGCTTACGCGAGTAGGAGTCGAAACGCATGCATATTTTTCTGGTTAATGATGATGGCATTCAGAGCACGGGCATTCACGCGCTGTGTCAGGCGGCGCTGGAGCGGGGGCACCGGGTGAGCATGTGCGCGCCCAGCGCCCAGCAAAGCGCTGCCAGCCAGCGCATCACGCTGATGGAGCCCATCTATGTGAAGCCCTACGATTTGGGCGTGGAAAACGCGCAAGCCTGGGCGATCACCGGAACGCCGACGGACTGCGTGCGCCTGGGGCTGTTTGAGCTGGTCAAGGATCCGGTGGATGTGCTCATCTCCGGCATCAACGATGGCTTTAACGCCGGCATGGCCGTGCACTACAGCGGCACCGTGGGCGCGGCGACCGAGGGCGCGCTCAACCGCGTGCGCGCCATGGCGGTGAGCGTGCACCACGAGGCCAGCCAGGAGCTGTACGATTACACCGCCCGCCTGGCCATTGCCACGGCCGAGCGCTACGTGGAGCTCAAAACCCCGCCCGCGACCATCCTGAACATGAACGCGCCCCTGCGCGAGCCGGGCGAGGTGCTCCCGGCGGTGCTGGCGCCCCTGTCCATCGCCAATTTCCGGGATTGCTACCTGCGCCGGGAAAGCCCGCGCAACGGCGCCTACTACTGGATGGCCAACGAGTGCCGCATGGATCCGCCGGAGCCGGGCAGCGATTTGGATTGGCTTGGCCGCGGCCACGTGACCCTCACCTTTATGGGCAACCCCAGCGAGCACGGAGCGGCGTTTGCCTCGTTTGCACGCGAGATCGGCAAGATCGACGTGATGGCGTAACCTGCCCTCCGCCCCCGCGCTGCAGCCCACCGCAACCCAGCAAAACGCGCCCATCGGCACGCAGGGCATCCAGCGCAGGGGGCTTCCCTCCCGGGCGCGAACGCTCGCCTGCGCCGAGGCGCTGTGGAGGAGTATGGATACACACGAGATCATCCGGCTGTTGAATTTGGGCGGCCGTGCCCTGAGCAAGGGGCACCGGCGCATCGCCGCGTTCATCGCCGAGCATTCGGATAAAGCCGCTTTTATGACCGCTGTGACCCTTGGCCACAACTGCGGCGTGAGCGAATCCACGGTGGTGCGCTTTGCCACCGCCATGGGCTACGAGGGCTACCCCGAGCTGCAGGCCGCCCTGCAGGAGCTGGTGCGCCAGCGCCTCACCGCCAGCGAGCGGTTCAACATCGCTTCCGAAATTAAGGAAAACGATGTGCTGCGCACTGTGCTGCGCAACGATATGCGCAACATCCGCCTGACCACGGAGGATCTCTCCCAGGAGGATTTTGACCGCGCGGTGGAGCTGCTACTCAGCGCCCGGCGCATCTACGTGATGGGGCTGCGCTCGGCGGCACCGCTGGCGCAGTTTTTCGGGCATTACCTGCGCCTGATTTTCGACGAGGTGGTGATGGTGCAAAACACCATCGGTGAAGCCTTTGACGAGGTGGAGCGCATTGGTGATGTGGATGTGCTGGTGGGCATGAGCTTTCCCCGTTACTCCACGCGCACGGTGGAGTGCATGCGCATCGCCCGGGAAAATGGCGCGCGCGTGATCGCCGTGACGGATGGGGCGCTTAGCCCCCTGAGCCAGGTGGCGGACGTGTGCCTGTATGCCCATACCGATATGGCCAGCTTTGTGGACTCGCTGGCCGCGCCGCTTTCGCTGCTCAACGCGCTGATTGTGGCGCTCAGCCTGCGCCGCCGCGAGGCGCTCAGCCTGCACCTGAAGCGGCTGGAAAGCCTGTGGCGCGCCCACGGCGTGTATCTGGACAAAGAGGACAACCGCACCGGCGACGCCTGAGCGTGCGGGATGCAGAAGGAGAGCGGATGCCAACCATTCTAATTGTGGGCGGAGGCGCGGCGGGGCTGATGGCTGCCGTGGCGGCCGCCGAGGCAGGCGCGACGGTGACGGTGCTGGAGCGCAACGACAAGCTCGGGCGCAAGCTCTACATCACCGGCAAGGGGCGCTGCAACTGCACCAACCTGTGCACCCCGGAGGCCTTCCGCCAAAACGTGGTGCGCAATCCGCGCTTCCTGTATGCCGCGCTTTGCGCGTTGCCCCCCGAAGCGCTGCTCACGCGGCTGGCCGCCTGGGGCTGCCCTACGGTGGTAGAGCGGGGCAACCGCGCCTTTCCGGCCTCCCAAAAGGCCAGCGATGTGACCCGCGCCTTTGAAAAGCGCAT
Source organism: Cyanobacteria bacterium OH_PDB_112 (assembly GCA_023457295.1). GTDB lineage: Bacteria > Cyanobacteriota > Vampirovibrionia > Gastranaerophilales > CAJFVJ01 > JAEWLZ01. The sequence continues at coordinate 209 of JAEWLZ010000204.1, read as the reverse complement.
GCGGGAGCTGGGCGTGCGGGTGCGGCTGAACTGCCGGGTGGCGGGGATCACGGTTTCGCAGGGGAGCGTGCGCGGGGTGACGCTGGAAGGCGGCGAAGCGCTTGCCGCGGATGCGGTGATTGTGTGCACAGGCGGGTGCACCTACCCGGCCACGGGCAGCACCGGCGATGGCTACGCGCAGCTGGCGGCCTGCGGGCACGAAATCACCC
>JAEWLZ010000203.1 GCA_023457295.1 Cyanobacteria bacterium OH_PDB_112 | reverse complement strand
GCCCAATCCTACGGTGGCAACTAATCCTGAAGCAGTAGGTAATAACAATAATGCTTTGGAATTCTTAAAGATGAGGCAGCTTGCAATAGCAACCTTGGATGGTTTAACAGTAGAAGACAAATTATATTCAATAGCGTCTCAAGTAGGTAATGATTCTTCTTTGATGCAGGCTCGTCTTGATACGCAACAGAATTCTTTAGATCAGCTTTATGATAAAAAACAGTCATTAGATGGGGTAAGTTTGGATGAAGAGCTTGTAGATTTGCTCAAATACCAAAAAGCTTATCAAGCAGCGGCTAAAGTATTTTCGACCGTCACACAGATGATGGAAGTTATAACAAATATGGTCAGATAATAAAGGGAAATAAAAAATGAGTTTTGAAACGATAACATTCGGAAGAATTACAAATTCATATTTGAATCAGGCGATAATCAACAGTACTATGAGAAATCAAAAAAAATATGTTGATTTGAACCTTGAATATTCATCTCAGAAAAAAATAACAACTTTATCTGACGATCCAATGGCGATTACGGCTCTTTTTGGCGCAAAAAATGATTTGAGCAAAATTTCAAATTATTCAAAAAATATAGATATCAACACCTCCGAATTAAATGTGGCAGAATCAAATCTTGATAGTGTTTATAAAGATTTAACAAGAGTTTATGCTCTTACAACACAAGCTGCAAATGAACTTAATGGTGAGGGTGAAGCAAGTATTATTGCTGATGAAATTGAAGAAACCTTGAAACATATTGTAAATATTGCAAACACAAATTATAACGGAAAATATATTTTTTCGGGAGCGAGTGTAAATAACGCAGCTTATACTATATCCGGGACAGATTACAGATATGAGGGGACAACAGATGCTCAGGGTTATAAAATAAGCGCACAATTAAATGATAATACTTCAATTACTTTGAATGAAAACGGAAATAATATTTTTGGAGAGTTTTATATTACTACAATGCCGACAGTTACAACTGTAAGTTACGGTATTATAGGCAATATAAATGAATTGCTTAATGCTTTGCGTGCGGTTCCTCCTGATCATGATGTGATTCGCGGAAAGTTGGATGATCTTAAAGAAGACCAAGCAAATGTAACTTATTACCGTACAAAAGTAGGTACAAATTTGTCTATACTTGAAAAAATTAAAGATCAGCTTTCACAACAAAAAGTTAATTCTGAAGAGATGAGAGCAAATATAGAAGACGCTAACTTGATAGAAGTCGCATCTAAACTTCAGTACCAGGAATATGCACTGCAAGCTTCCTTGCAATCTGCATCAAAGGTTGTTCAGAACTCATTGTTGAACTTTCTGAGTTCTTAAAAATTTTACCAATATCATTTACTATTTTCTTTTTGCGGGCATTTTTGCCCGTTTTTTATTTAACGGATGTTTCATAAAGTCAAAATGTGAAGTTTGGCTTTATGAACTGGACGGAGGCGACGTAAGAGTTTTTAGAATAAAAACTCTACAGGAGCAAATTTAACGGATGTTTAATAAAGTCAAAAACAGCCAAAAACATCCGTGTTATAATTTTTTTGTACAAAAAAGGAGTTAAAAATGAAAATAGGTTTTATCGGTGCCGGGAAAATGGGCGGAGCAATATTAAAAGGGCTTGTGGAGTCAGGTTTTGTTTCCAAAGACAATATTATCGTTTCAGAAACGACAGAAGAATTTGCTCAAAAAATTTCTAAAGAATATGGCGTTAAAACAGTTACTGATAACAATGAGCTTGTAAAAAACGTTGATGTGGTTATTCTTTGCACCAAACCTTTTGTTGTAAAAGAAGTCTTAGAAGGAGTGAAAAATTCTTTTGAATCTTCCAAGTTGCTTATTTCGATAGCCGCAGGTATCTCAACCTCAACAATGGAAAATATTTTGGAAAATATTCCTGTTATAAGAGTTATGCCTAATACTCCTGCTTTTTTATCAAAAGGGATGACGGTTTTATCAAAAGGTAAATATGCAAATGAGTCTCAGCTTGAATTTGCGCGGGAAATATTTTCAAAAGTAGGAAAAGCCGTAATTTTACCAGAAAATCTGATTGACGCTGCAACAGGGATTTCAGGTTCCGGACCTGCGTTTTTCTATCTTGTTATAGAAGCTCTTGCCAAAGGAGGCGAAAAACTGGGACTTGATACCGCAACAGCTCTTGAGCTTTCTGCTCAGACGGCAATAGGAGCTGCCGAGATGATTTTGCAGACAGGCAAATCCCCAGAAATTCTCAGAAAAGAAGTTACAACTCCCGGAGGCTGTACTGAAGTTGGGCTTAATGTTCTTTCTGATGCAAAAGCATTTGAAATATTTGAGGAAACAGTTGCGGCTACCGCTAAAAAAGCAACCGAACTGGGCAAATAAAAACCTGCCGATTTTGATGTCTGATAGGGTAATGCAAATTTTAAAATAAAGTCATATACTCAATCCCAAGATAGATTTAGGGAGAGATAATTATGACCTCTAGCTTGAAAATCCTTGTAACATCAGATATCGCAAATAATAAGTGGGACTACACAGATATTTTGTGTAAAAGTCTTCTTTCTTTGCAAAATGTTGAAATTATGCTTGTTACCACAGGTTATTGTAACGAGCAACGTGAAGTTGATTATGCGGAATGCATAAACACAGGCATAAGCGTAAAATGGGAAAATAATTTTCAAAAATTTCGTGCGAGTAATGAAAATTTTGGTGCTTATGTAGATCAGATTGCGGCTGAATTTAAGCCTGATATTATTCATCTTAACCATTATTGCGATAATATAAGTTATCCTGCAAAAAAAATCCTTACAGTACACGGGGATGCGTTAAATAATATTAAATGGACAACTTTTAATATGCATTATCATCCTTACAAAAATTATATTCAAAAATGTCTTGATAATGCGGATAAAATTGTAGCTACAACAAAAATTCTTGCTAAAAATCTTTTGACTTCTTATGAGATGAAAAAGCAAATAAACCTTATTTATAACGGGATTAGCGGAGAATCTTTAGAATCTCGCAAAGACGGCATGGTGCTTTTAACTTCATCAAAGTCTTTGTTAAAAAAGCATAATCTCAATATGATTTTACAAATAATTCAAAGATTGCCTGAAGATATGCAAATTTTTGTTATAGGCTCAAAACCTGGATGGCTCAGACTTCCTGAAAAGCTTGAATTTCTAGGAAATATACCAAATGAAGAACTTATTTCTTATTACAAACAGGCTTCGATTTATCTTGCTTTGTCATCTTGGGATATTTTCAATATGAATACTTTTTATGCGGCTTGCTCAGGTAGTGCTATTTTGGCCTGTGATAGTCCTATTTTTCAAGAATTTTGGGGCGATAGCGCATGCTTTTTTGATATGAACAATTACGAAAACTTTATGCGTCAGCTTAATAATTTGATTGAAAACAAGCTTGTTTTTGAAAAAGTTGTACAAAACTGCAAAACCAAAGCCTTATCAGCATATAATATAAAAAGAATGGGTTATGAATATTTGAATTTATATAAAAATATTCCTTCCAAAGAAAAAATTTCAACTCAAAAAACTGAAATACAAAAAGATATTTTGTCCGGATTGAAAACTATTCAGTAGGGTTGTTGTTTTCATCAACATGCACTACATAAGGTTTGTGTAAATCGGCTTCTTTTTCATCCATGCAAACATAAGCAACGATGATAACTTTATCCCCTTTTTTTGCTTTGTGTGCCGCTGCCCCGTTTATGCAGATATCCCGATTCCCTTTTTTGCCGGTGATTACATAGGTAGAGAACCTTTCACCGTTGTTTATATTAAGTACATCGACTTTTTGATTTTCTCGCAGATGGGCTTTTTCCATAAGTTCTTCATCTATGGTTATTGAACCGACATAATTTAAGTTAGCATCGGTTACTGTGGCTCTATGAATTTTTGCATACATCATCTCAAAAAGCATGACTTTACCTTTTTTTATTTAGTGTTCTTTTTACATGATAAATCAAACAAAAAATTAACAAAATTTAATTTTATCAGCAATTAAATTGTTTTTTTAAAAATGACTGTAATTGAAGATGAAAACCAATTGCAATAGTTTTTTAAGAATAGTAAAAATTTTTTATGTAAAAATTTTCATTTATTTTTTTATCCAATTCAGCCAGCTATTCTAGGTATCTTTAAAAAAACAATTGTAACTTTTTAAAGTAAAAATTGCCTAATAAAAAAACTTTGTTTTACTATGAATAAAGAAACATTAACGAGTCTAATTTTTAAATTTTATATACAAAAATTTGAATATAAATTTATTGCTTTGATTTATTAATCAGAGTTTTTTTAGCCTCCGAGTTTTTAGGAAAATATTTGTTGCGGGAGATTGGTAACGTTGTTAGAGAATGGCTATATTCAAATTTATACGGGAGATGGAAAAGGAAAAACGACAGCCTCTTTAGGGTTAGCTTTAAGAGCTTTGGGGCATGGTTGGAAAGTTCTTGTGATTCAGTTCACAAAAGGAGAATTGGGGGAAAATTACTACGGGGAAATAATGTCTGCGTCCAAGTTTTCAAATAATTTGGAAGTTGCGCAGTTCGGTATGGATAGAGTGGTTTATTCGCATAATGTTTGTATCGAAGATTTTAAAGAAGCCAAACGTGGTTGGCAGTTTGCAAAAGAAGCCATAAGGAGTGGCAAGTATCAGCTTATAATTTTGGACGAACTTAATATTTGTACAGATTTAGGCATGATAAAAGTTTCCGAGATTAAGGATGAACTTTTGAACAAGCCAAAAAATTTGGAGATTGTATTAACCGGGAGAAGAGCGCATCCTGAATTAATTGCGCTTGCACATCTTGTAACAGAGATGAAGCCTATCAAACATTATTTTGATATGGGTGTTATGGCTCGTCAAGGAATTGAATATTAATTTTGACTTGAGGAGTTTGTTTTTGGGGATAAAAGAGACCACTTTTTGGGGTCTCTTTTTTGTGATAATATTTGTTTGTTATTAATTTCAAAGGAGTTTTGCCTTTCATGAAAATGTCGCAGTTATTTGTTCAAACACTTCGCGAAGACCCTTCTGATGCTGAGGTTATAAGCCATAAGCTTCTTGTAAGGGCAGGATATATACGTAAACTTACCAGCGGAATCTACAATTATCTTCCGCTTATGCAAAGAGTTTTGAAAAAAATCGAAAATATAGTTCGCGAAGAAATGGATGCAAAAGATGCGCAAGAATTGCTTATGCCTTTTGTTCAGCCTGAAGAATTGTGGCATGAATCAGGAAGATGGAGTGTTTACGGTAAAGAACTTATGCGAATGAAAGACCGTCATGATAGGGGAATGTGTCTTGGACCTACCCATGAAGAAGTTATTACTTTTATAGCAAGAGAAGGGGTTCGCTCTTACAAACAATTGCCCGTTAATCTTTATCAGATTCAGTCAAAGTTTAGAGATGAAATTCGTCCTCGTTTCGGTCTTTTACGCGGTCGTGAATTTATCATGAAAGACGCTTACAGCTTTGATGTTGACCAAAAAGGTCTTGAAGAATCTTATGCGAAAATGGCGGATGCTTATACTCGCATTTTTCTTCGTTGTGGGCTTGAAACCCGTGCTGTGCAATCAGATTCCGGTGCAATCGGCGGTAGCGTAAGTCATGAATATATGGTTTTGACAGATACCGATGCGGGTGAAAATGATGTTTTGTATTGCGATAAGTGTTCTTATGCGGCAAATTCCAATCATGCGACATCAAAGATGCTTTCTGCTGTTACAGACGGTGGTTTTGCTAAACCTGAAAAAGTTCATACACCTGCTACAAAAACAATTGAAGAGCTTGCGGAATTTTTGAAAATTGCACCAAGCGTAATCTGCAAAACTCTTGTTTATATTGCCGATTCTAAACCTGTTTTGGCTCTTATTCGAGGAGATATGACAGTTGAAGAAATAAAACTTATGAACGCGGTCGGCGCAAATGAAATCAGGATTGCGACAGAAGGCGAAATCAAAGAAATTATGATGAATAACGGTTTTGATGCAGTTGCAGGGTTTATAGGACCTGAAGGCATAAAAGACGTTACGGTAATTGTCGATGAAAGTGTAAAAGACCTTAAAAACTTTGTTGTAGGTATAAACGAAACAGATTACCACCTTGTAGGTGCAAATTTCGGTACTGATGTTACAGCTCCGAAAGAATTTACAGATATTCGTCTTGCCTGCGCCGGAGAGGGTTGTCCTGATTGTGACGGAACTTTGCTTATTACAAAAGGCATTGAGGTCGGAAATATATTCCAGCTCGGAACAAAATATTCTCAAGCTATGAATGCAACTTTCACAGATGTAGACGGTAGTGAAAAGCCTTTCATTATGGGGTGTTACGGTATCGGAATTACAAGAACGGCAGCAGCAGCCATCGAAAGATATCACGATGACTGGGGAATTATCTGGCCGCTTGCCATTGCGCCGTATCATGTTATTGTTGTACCGGTCAATGTCAGTGATGAAAAACAAGTTGAAGTCGCGCAGCAAATATACGAGCAATTAAAAGCCCAAGGCATCGAAGTTGTAATTGACGACAGGGATGAGCGTGCGGGTGTGAAATTTAAAGATGCTGATCTTATAGGTTTCCCTTATCGTATTACTGTCGGAAAAACTGTCGCAGAAGGGCTTGTCGAGTTCAAAGCACGTTCAGGTGGCGAAGTCGAGAAGATTACGCCTGAAGATGCTGTTAAAAAATTGACAGATATAGTTAAGAGCGCAACATAGCGTAATAAAGTTCAAAAAAGGGATTACTACTTTGTTTAGCCTTTATTGAGCTTTCTGCTAACGGAACAATAATTCTCATTATGGCGTTATTATAAGGTTTTCCTTCATCTTTTACTTTGTCGGGTAAAAGTTCAGAGCCATTAGCTATAATATTTTCTGCGGTAAATTTTTTGTCTTCTGATGTATAACGAAGGCTTGCTGTGAATTTTTTATTTTCGGGAATTATTAATTCAACAATTCCTGGGATTTTTTTAGTTTTTTCTTCAAATTTCTGCACGAAAGTTTCCCATATTTTTTTTGGATTTGGCTTTTTATTTTCAAAATGATTGGCTCTTATTTGAGGAGAAGAATTTTTATAAAAATCTGTTATTTCATTTTTAATTACTTGTAAAACTTGTTCTTTTGCGACTAATTTTGCTCCAAAGTTTTGTTTTTGAATCGGATAATTTTGATTTGATTGAATTAACATGATGTTTTCCTTTTACGTGGTCTTTTACTTATATTCTTGAAAGTTCCTGAAAAAATTAATTGCTTTTTTATTATAAATTTGGTAACAAAATGTAAAAAAAATATCCCATGCCCGCAAATTTTTACTTTTAGAAGTTATATGTAATTATAAAAACAAAGGTCAAAACCCAAAATGATTATATTTAACAATTTGAATACAGCAAATTTGAAATCTGCCAAAAATAATACTGTTTCGTCCAATCCCGTTTATAGAATAAAAATGGGGCTAAAGAATGATACAGTAAGTTTTTCGAGTAATCAGGGCAAAGTATCCAAAGGTGTTGAGATTTTCGCTCAAAATTTGATTGATACCGGTATAAAAGGTCTTGTTAATGATGGGGAAGCTCTTCTGAAAGGTGATTTTACGGGTAAAATTTATTTGGATAATTCTCACCATGAGTTTGTAAATAGTGTTGAAGTAAAAAAAACTATATTTTACAAATCAAATAAAGGGCGTAAAATCCCTAAAGAAACATATACTTTGGGTGAAAAAACATTTACAGAAACTCATCATAGACCAAGCGGAGCTCCAGAAAAAACATATTTAAGAGATATTTCCAATAAAAATTATTTAAGCGTTACTTATCATGATATTGAAGGACGACCAAGAGTAGAATTCAAATTAATACCGTTCATTGTTCCGATAACTGATGCTACCGAAATGACAGTGTATACCTCTAAAGGGAAGAAGTTTTTATCATATAAAGCTGATGAGACAGGGAAGGTTCAAAAAATTTATTACGGCAAAGACAATCAGCCTAAAAAGACAAGAGATTTAAAAGACTCAAAAAGATTACAACTTTTAAGACAAGAATTTGCCACAGAAGATATTTCTGATATTAGATTCGATTCGGAAAAAATAATTTTTAAGAAAAAATAATTACGAATAATAGTATTTAATAAGTTGTCTGTATTATATTGACGCTATATCTGTAACAAATAAATATAGCCCGATTGTCCTAGAAAAAATAACTTACAGGGCGTGGTTCGGAGTGAGTGAAAATGCTTAAATAAAAAAGTGTTAGTTTGTATTCGTTCTTTTTAAAAAAGCGGAGCTTCAGGGTGGTTATGAC
>JAEWLZ010000202.1 GCA_023457295.1 Cyanobacteria bacterium OH_PDB_112 | reverse complement strand
CACTAACTAACCTTAACCTAACTATTTAAATCATTGCCGCCTCAGGGCGGTTTTTCATTGTTAAAATAAAATATATAATTATTTTGCCGCGGCTATAACTCCTTTTATAGCACCTTTTATAGCTCCTCCTAGAGCAAAAATAGGAGCGGTAGTCACAAGTGCTGCCCCATAAACCTTAGCAGGTATATCAGGAGCCATATTTTGAGCTTTGTTTATTGTTTTTCCAAGAGTTTCAATAGCTTCATTTACACCTTCTTTAGCTCCTGACAATGCACAACTTGGGGCAGAATTTTGAAATAATGCTATTTTGCCCAAAGTGTTTTCAAGTGATCCTCTCATTGATATTTTTTGTTGTTGCGAAATAGTATGTTTTCTTTGTATTAAAAAAACAGGTTTTTGAGTTATTATCATAGTACAGCTTCCTTCTTTTTAATTTTGTGCTAAATTAAATCATATTTTAGAATGTCTGTCAATTATTTATAAAAAAAATTTATATTAAGTTGCCATATAGTTTATAAGAAAATGAAGACTAAATTTTAAAATCTTCAATTTCATCAGCACTGATACGTCCCGCATAAGCCGATAAATCGTCTATATGGTGAAAAATCCTGGCATTAGTTGTTTCAGGTTCTACGATAGCACCCCATTCTGTACGACCGTGATGTGATGCAATAATGTGTGCCAGTTCCGGGAAATTATTATTATTTGCCCAAGCAAAACCGTAATGGATATGGCTTATCCAGCTCTTGTCAAAGTCAGGATTGCGTTCTACTTCGCCTGTTTCGATATTGATATTATATTCAAATATTTTTCCTATATCGTGGGTAATGCAGGATGTTATAATTAAATCTTCATCAAGTTTTTGATAAGAATTTTCAAAAATTTGTTTTGCGTAATCAATACATTCTTGCATATGTAGCAGAAGCCCTCCGACGTAATTGTGGTGCATTTTTGCTGCGGCAGGTGATATTTTCAGCAATTCTTCATGTTCTTCAAGAAGTTTTATAGATGCTTCTTTTAAATTTTGGTTCTTTAGGGTTTTTAATTCTTCAATCATTTTTTCAAAAAGCTTGTCCCTCTGTTCTTTTGGGAGTCCAACAGGGGCTTTTTTTCGAAGTTCAATTTTTGTGATTGTGGAAGTTTTAAATGCTTCTTTATAGACCGAACTCAATACTTGGACTATGTTTCCGTTTTTTATAGCATCATCTTCAAGACTGTTTAGAATATCTTCCCAGATTACGCATTTATATTCTTCTTTTGTTTCGGTATCTTGCAGGTAAAACCGTTTCATAGTCTTATTTTCACGGGTTTTATCCGAGATTACGTTTTTAATTTTATAATTTTTTGAAGGTGATAGCATAAAAAACCTCTTTTTCTCTATATTATTATTTTATCAAATAGAGAGTGGATTTTAAAGTAATTTTGCATAAAAGATTATTATTAGGTAATATTAAGTAATGAATAGGATTTTATTTTTCGGGCCAAATGGTTCAAATACACAAATAGCGGCAGAAAAACTTGTTGATTCAAAATTTTTGGAACCTGTCGGGTCAATAAAAAAAATAATTGACTTAATAGACCAAAATTCTGATTTGACCGGAGTTGTTCCTATTGAAAATTCTATTGAAGGAACAGTTCGTGAAACTATTGATTGTTTGATTAAAACCAAAGACGAAAGCGTCAAAATCATTAGTGAAATTATTGTTCCGATAGAACATTGTTTGATTACGCGGGCAAAAGATTTGGGGCAAATAAAAAAAATATATTCTCACCCTCAGGCCCTTGCGCAGTGCAGTAATTTTATTTATCAAAAATTACCTTCAGCAGAAATAATAGCTGCTCCTAATACAGCTGAAGCTGTTAAGATGATTTCTCAAGGCGAAGAAAGTTTGGCGGCAATATCAAATGAAAAAGCGGCGGAAATTTATCGAGTACCTATTCTTGCAAGGAAAATCAGTGACGAAGAAGGCAATCAAACCCGTTTTGTTTTGATAGGCAGAGAGAATAAATCCAAGACAGGGAAAGATAAAACTTCATTTGTTTTCACAACTGTTAATAAAGCAGGGGCTTTAGCTGATGTTATGACTGTTTTTAAAAAATATAATATAAATCTTTCACATATAGATTCTCGTCCTTCTAAAAAAGAATTTGGCGCGTATTCATTTTTTATTGAATGTGATGCGCATATTGAGGATGAAGTTCTAAACTTTGCAATACAAGAAATGAAAAGTTTGACTGTGTTTTTAAAATTTTTAGGCTCTTATCCGAGATTCTAGTTTAAGTATAATATAGCCTGTTTTTTAACCAGATATGGAATTTAAAATTCTATAAGAATTTTTTATAAATAAAGTATGTCAAAATCTATCAGGAAAAGCAGAGAAACTCTACTTTGGGAATTAATTTCAAAGGTTAGAAGCAATTTAGATATTAATAAAATAAAGAAGATGGCAGTTTGCGGGTTGTCACAAATTTTTGACCCTGATAGATGCATGATTCTTGAATATGATGATAATGGTCATACTTTGCCAATAGAAAAAAGTTCTGAATATTTAAAGTCAAAAATTGATAAAAGTATGGTAGGTGTTAATCTTGATAAAAAGTATGATTTTTGGAATATGACTAATTCTTTGCTTGAAAGATATAAAAAGGAAAAGAAAAATGTTATCTATATTCCCAATGCCGCGGAGTATATTCAAGGCAGTCATCTTATGGGATCTAAGATAGAAAAATATTGTATACATTCAGATTTTACTACTTGTGTAGGGATTTCTATTTTTGAAAAAAATAAAATAAAGATGTTTTTTACAATAAAATTTAAAAAAGAAAAAATGCTTACAGATGATGATGTAGAATTTATAAAAATATATGCGGAGCAGATTTATGTTGCAATAAAACAAAATCAGATAATAAAACGATTTGAAAATACTTCCGATAAGGAAAGAATGCTTAAAAAAGTAGTAAATACAATAAGGAGTAGTTTTGATACCAAAACTATAATAAAAACTTTTGTGTTTGAAGTGGGTAAGTATTTGAAAACTTCAAGAACTTTTTTTACAAAGTATGATAAAAAAACCGATTCTTTTTTGACTCCTGATGCAAATGCTGAATATATAGGTGCTGCTTGGAAAGAGAGTTTTACAAATTTAGGGCGGGATTTTAGTACTGCTTTCGCTTTTTTTCAGAAAATTATTATTTCGTCCAAAAAAATGCTTGTTATTGATGATATTGAAGAGTTTATAAAAAAATATAATTTGGAAGGGTCAAAAGATTGTTTTAACCTCCGCAAAAATAAAGTTGGAACAATAATTCTTATGCCGGCTATATACAAAAAAGAAATTTTGGGAGGATATGTTTTTTCACGTGAGACTCCAAATTCTTTTACACAAGAAGATATTAATTTTGTGGTTTATGTTTCTGCTCAGACAGCGATAGCACTTTATCATGCTGAAATATTAAAAAAGGCAAAAATACAAGCAAAGAATGAAGCTCTTTTGAGAAAAATTATAACTAAAGCCGCTAAAACCCTTGATATGAATGATATGAAAAAAATCGCAAAAGATATAGGCAAAGCAGTAAAGGCAGACAGATGTTATTTTCTTGAATTTAATCCCGAAAATTTGAAAGCAGAACCTCTTAGTCCTCAAAATGAATATTTGTCTTCTCCTGATATTAAAAGTATGGTGGGGTACAATTTTTCTTTTTTAAGTTGCTTTAATGATGCTTCAAAATCAGAAAAAGATATAAGAATTTTTGATTTTGAAAAAATAAAAGAAGAAAATTTGCCTCAAATGCAAGAAGTCATAAGTCATGCAAATAATTTTAATGTTAAAAAAGGTATTGGAATACCTTTTTCGTATATGGACAAATTTTTTATGATTCTCATTATAGAATATGTTAATGAAAATGTTGTTGTATCCGGTTCTGATTTGGAGTTTTTAAGATTTATAGCAAAACAATTAGAAGTTGCTTTTAATCAAATAAAATTGTATCAAGAAACAAAACAAGTTGCAGAAAGAGAAATGCTTTTGAAAAATGTTGTTTCAGCTATGGCAGGAACTCTTGATAAAGGAAAAATAGGGAGATATATTACCAGATTGATAGGAATAAAATTTGATTTAGACAGATGCTTCATTGTGGAATATGACACTGATAATGACTCAATTATAACTATTGACAAAGATTCTGAATATAGAAAATCTAATGATGTAAAAAGTCTTGTAGGTTATGAGTTCCCGGAAGATAACGACAAATTCTTTAAAAATGTTATTGAAACTTTTGACTCAAAATCATTTTTTCAAGCAATGAAGGGCTATGATATTAATCATGTAATGGAGTATTTAGAAGAATATTCAATAAAAGAAGGTTTTCAAGTCAAACTTTCTTATGGGGGAACTTTTTGGGGTGTTTTGGTAGGGCATTCCAGTGATGAAAATAAAATGTTTTCCGAGCAAGATAGAGGACTTATAAAAGCTCTCGCCAAGCATGTAGGTATTGCTCTTTATCAATCAAAATTATATTGGAAGGAAAAACAAGCTGCCGAACGAGAAAAACTTTTGCGGGATATAATTACGGCGACTCGAAATTCTCTTAATATAAAACAAGTCAAAAAAACAATTGTTAATGAACTTTTGAAAATTTTGAAAGCTGATTTGGTTTCAATTTTTGAGTACGATGCAACTGCTGATAAGTTTACGATTACAGATGAATCTTCTGAAGTTTTGTCTGTAAGTAATGATACAGGTTTTAAGGGTATTGATGTAAATAATTCAATATTTAAATATTTTACCGATATTTATCGAGCCTCAAAAGATATTATTTATTCTGATTCAGAGGAATTTATTGAAAGACAAGGAATTCAAAATACAAATGAAGCTAAAATTTTAACAGATATGAAGCTGAAATCGGTTCTTTCAATTCCAATATTACATAGAGATACTCTCTTGGGGGTTTTGATTTTAAGTTATACAGAAAAACATAAAATAACACAGGAAGAAATCAAATTTATAAAAGCCTTATCAGAGCAGATAGCAATAGCTCTAGAGCAATCAAGACTTTTTGAAAAACAAAAAAAGGATAGGCAAAAAGAAAAATTATTGAATAGAATTGTATCGGCGGTGAGAAGAACAATCGATATAAATGAGATGAAAAAAAATATAGCTAATTATGTAGGAAAATATATTAAGGCGGATAAAGTTATTCTGTATCAAGCTCAATTTTTTGAAAAAAATGATTATATTGATGAAGATTCTTCAGAATATACGGAATTAAAAGAAATTTTTTATGACTCAGATATTCTTTTTAATAAGAAAGAATTTTTATTTTTTAATAATATTTTTTCGCAAGAGCAAGAAAAGATGATAATTGATTTTGATAATTACATTGATGATTTTCAAGATATTGATGAAGTTTTTAAGCAAAAAATTAAAAATATCGGATTGAAATCAATTTATATTTTTCCGATTAAACATCATAACAATCAAATAGCTAATCTTTGTATTCTTTATAAAGAAAGAGTTGAATTAACTAAAGAAG
>JAEWLZ010000201.1 GCA_023457295.1 Cyanobacteria bacterium OH_PDB_112 | reverse complement strand
GATTGGCTGAAATAATTTTGCCTGCAAGGCAGGCGGGTTCGTCAATTATGCCAGGAAAAATAAATCCCGTAATCCCGGAATCCGCAGCACAAGTCGGCATAAAAATTCTCGGTAATGATGTGATTATAAATCAGTGTGTTTCTATGGGGCAGCTTGAATTGAACCAGTTTGCGCCGATGATTGCGTTTGCGTTTTTGGAGTCTTTGGAGCTTTTAATCAATACAAATGATATGCTTGTCAAAAACTGTATAAATGGAATCAAGCCAAATACAGAAAATATAAAAAAAATGCTCGAGACAAGTACCGCTACTTTGACAGCCCTTTTGCCCAGATTGGGCTATAAAAAAGTTTCCGAGATAGCAAAAGAACTTGAAAAAAGTGATTTGACTGTCAGAGAATATATTATTAAAAATAGTATTTTGACAGAAGAAGACTTTGATTATCTTACATCGCCCGAGGCAGTTTTGGCACTGGGACAAAAAAACTTATAGCAAGACCTCAAACATTGTGAAAAGCTTATTGCTGTCAGGTCTTGATTCATGATTTGCATATATATAACTGACGGTAAATCTTGCTTTACGACCTTTTAGGTAATAGTGTGTCCCGATAGTATATTCGGTATTTCTTTGACCTGAAATAGAAGTGTTTGCATTTAAAGTGTCAATTCTGCAAAAAGGTTCTATTTTGGGAGTTAATTTGTATATAAAAGTCGTATAAAAACTGTCTGATTTATTAGAACTTATTGAACGACCGTTATAACCGTTTGCAAAGGCATATTCAAAATCCATATGTGCTTTTTTGTAGTCATATAAAAGATGGGTAGAATAAACGCCATAGCTTGTTTCTCTTTTACCACCGTTATAGCCTCCGCCAACTCTCAATTTACCATATTTTGCGGTGTTTTTTATGGGCTTAACACTTATAAGTCCCGCAAATTCCGGAGCGCTTTGAAAAGTACTTTGCAAAAATCTTCCTGTATCGAATACACCTAAATCATATTCAAAATAATCCCAGTCACCGTTAATTCTTGTACCTATTGAACAAATATTACTGTAAGTATTTCCAAGTTGCGCACGTCTTCCGACAGGGAGTCCAAAAACTGAACGGCAACCTTCAACGGTATTGGGGGTTCTTTGTTGACCTACCGTTACGGTATGGTGTTTTCCTACTTTTTTTCTTAAATAATATTCAAATAATCTGTTTTGAAAATCAGGATAACCCGTAGCATTCATAAAAGGAATCATTGTAAAATTATAAATAGTATCATCTCTTAAATGCCCCTGAATACCCCAAAGAGAGGTTCTGTTATCAATTAAATTATGAGAGACACCATCACTTTGTATAAATCCGTTATATGCAAAATCATGTCCGCCGACTAATTTTACATCTTTAATTATGCCTGTTTTAAAAGTTTTTTTGAAATCATAGTTAAATATGTTGTCATCAGCGTGTAAATTTATTTCTTTGGGTTCTTTTTTTATATCAATAAGCGGAGGAGTTTCTTCAGGTTTAATCCTTATTAATGTGTTATCAACACTTTGCTGTTGGGCAACAATATCATTGGTTTGCTCAAGAGTTACTACCTGAGATTGAATATCTGTAGGAACATCCGCTTCCGCAACATAAGGAGTTCCTATATAAAATGCCAGAATAAGACATATTATAATATTTTTTTTATACATTTTTCCAGCATATCCATAATAACTATTAGAGCAGTAACCAATTTATCGCATATGAATATTATAGTCAAATTATAACTTTTTTAGTCGGTTATATATTGTATAAATTTTTATTATGATTTTAATAAATTTAATACTAAATCTCTATTCATATTCTTGGATTGATTAAATAATAGAGAGGTAAAGTTACTCAATATTTGAGTTTTTAGATATTCGCTTCTCTCTTGTGCAATATCAGCATCTATCAAAGTTGAATTAGCTGCAGACAAGGATATTTTTTTGTTATTATTCATCTCTATTGTCTGCTCTATTGAGGCCATTTTACTTCCTATTTGGGATCTTTTATCGGTTACCACATTTAATGCCCAATCTACAACAGGCAACATCTGTGTAAAATCATCCTGATTTGATATCGGAATATATGTTCCTGTAATATATGGATTTTGAGAAATAAAAGTAGTTCCCACTTGCCTGAAAGCAGTGGTCTTGGTTTCTCCTGAAGAATTTGAAAGTCGATAGGTATTATTACCTAATTTTATGTATTGAGTAGTACTTCCTCCCATTTCTATATAATAATCATTTACATTTGAAAGTGACTCATAAGATTCATTTCCAAAATAAGAATCTGAAACACCTGTTCCTCCTATTTGTGTAAGGTCTGCCCCGCTTTGCCTGAAAACTGCAGTTCTCGCTCCTGATGAATTAGTTATATTAAAGTACATTCCTCCCGAAGAAATATATCTTGTTTCAGTGTTGTTTATTGTTGTATAAATATCTCCGGCATTCATTGCTGTTCCCGGAGTTACTGTTGCCTGAGAAAAAGAAAAATTAGCCGCGACAGTCGCATCATTTGGAGTAAGTACTCCTGCCCCGTAAGTAAATATCAAATTTTTAGGGTTTGCTGTAGTGTTTTGTATTGTAAAAATGTCGCTGCCAAATTGCACTCTTCTTACCTGATTTGCAGCAAATCCTAAAACATATTCGCTCGGATTATCCTGTGTAAAAGTAGCTTCATTTATTCTTGTAGCAGTTATACCGCCTGTGGCTGTTGAAAGAGTGTGAGCTCCGGAGTTATAGGTCATAATAGCGTCTGTATTTGTACCTGATGAATTTGTGACTCTAAAAACATCTCCTCCGTATTCTAGATACCTGCTTGCTCCGTTTGCAAGGCTAGACAAATATGAGTCGGTTGTAGAATTAATTCCGCTTGGTGAAGCCAAATTTCCCATATAACCGTCTACTGTGATTTGAGGATTTGGCACATCTTGAGTAATGGTATGTGCCAAAGGATCCCAAGTAAAGGTTCTGTTAGGTTTTGCAGAACCTGCATTAGAGATGGTGTAAATCTCATCATAGAGGTTGATAACTTTATCTTGGTTGTTTGTAAAATCTATTGTAAATTTATATCCGCCTCCTGCATCCGGGAATAATCTTTCGTAATCCCCGCTTCCTGCCGGATAAGTATCTACGGTTGCCCCTACTCCGCCTACTCCTGTTATGGTTTGACCATCATAATCCAGTATCAGCTTACCTGTTGCGGATGCTGTTATTTCATAAGCTTGATTATGCCCTACCGTATCTTCAAGGTAATATTTTTGCCCTGCCACAACGTTTAGAACAACAGGATTGGTCATTGATGAAACAGTTGTATCTGTTATTGGGTTTATCGCTGTTCTGGTTACGGAAGCATTAGGGCTTTGGATGTTATTATTGGTTAAATTGACAAGAAATGACTGTGGTTGACCTGTGTTATTTAAAATTTCATAATAATTTCCGCTATTTTCATAATAAAGGCGCTGAGAAGGACTTAGAGTTTCGTTATAAATATTATTATTCAATCCCGTAGGTGTACTGACTCCGCCCACCAAAGAAGCATTAACATTCCCTGATAAAATAGTCATTGGAAATCCTCTGTACACAAGAGTCTCTTGAGTGGCGGAATTGTTGGTTACAGTGTATAAATTTCCGCTATAACTAACATAAGTTGTCTGTGAGCCATTAAGAGAAACAGCTGTTTCATTCCCTAATGCAGTATTATAGGGCGAAAGGTCAAACTGATATGTTTCAGAAAGTCCCTGACCGCTTATAATACCACCTGAGTTAAAAATAGCTGTCTGAGTAGTGCTTCCGCTATTGGTTAAAGAGTACACACTTGTCCCTAATGTGACATTAATAGT
>JAEWLZ010000200.1 GCA_023457295.1 Cyanobacteria bacterium OH_PDB_112 | reverse complement strand
ATACCTAATTCTCTAGGATGATTAGTTGCCGAGAGTAAAGTGCAATGATATTTTTCAGAACAAGTTTTTGCAAAATTTGTGAATTTTTCCAATATAGTCGACTCTTTATTTATAACATTTGTCAATTCATCAACAAAAAGAATAGTTCTAGTTCTATCTTTTTGGAATCTTTCTTCGGATTTTTGTCCTTCAGTTTCTAAAATATCCATGAATTTCTCCTGTCGTTTCGGAGTAGAAGGAAATGCTGTAGGAATCGGAACTACCGGACAACCCGTTTCTTGCCCGACAGCTTCTGTAAATGTTGTTTTTCCGTTACCCGTAGGGCCAAAAAATGCAATATGGGGTATGTCTACTTTTTCTCCGGCTTTTTCCAAATCAACAAGTTTAAAAAAGGTTATTTCAAGTACATTTTTTTCTTTTGGATACCCTGCAATCCTTTCAAATCCTACTTTGTCAAAACCCGGATATTGTTGTTTTATCTTTTGGTGTCTTCTTATAGCATGTACAGGATCTTGTTTTTCTAGTTCAATACTAAGATTTTCTGCTTTTAATTGATTTGCTCCTGCTGTAATTTTTGCATCTTGAACAGCCATACTAAGCCTGATTAATTCTTCTTGTTTAGATACAAATTCTTGATCATGAACTTTTCGTATTCTTTTCTTTGTAAAGAAATAATTATCATTAATATAATCAATATTTTCTCCTGTTTTTTGCTCTATTTCTTGAAAAGAACCTGAAATTTTCTGAAATCTTTTATTATCTTTTTGGATTGATGAAATTATTTCATTTGTGGTTTTATTTATGAGTTTTGATGCCGCTTCATTAAGTTTATTCAATAAATCATCCAAACCATTTGTTCCTTTAAAAGAAATATCAGGCTGATTATTTGACCTATAAGCAGGATTTATATTAACTGTTATTTTTCTATATTTACAGTTATTTTGATAATTATTTATTTGCTGTATTTGCATTTTTTATAACATCCTATACGTTAGAAACTTATTAGTAACATGTCCTCATCACTCTATGAGACTAAATAGATTCAAGATTGAATCAGGAAGCCTCTTTCATAAAAACATGTGATTTATTTTTCATCTTTTATTTTAAAGATTTAATAGCAACTTTTATTATTGAAGCTACCCTATGAGGTTGAATAGCTTCAGAATTTAATCTGGAAGGATTTTTTTCTCTAAAAATTATTGTTGCACCGGCATTAGCACAAGTATTCATTATTTTTTTCAGCCCTTCAATATTGGCCAATTTATTTTTTTCTGGAGTTATTAAGTCGCCAAAATCTTCCACCGCAATTAAAGTTCTTATTTTTGTTTTATCAAAAGTCTCTTTTGCTTCATCTAAAGTATCTGCAAGGGTTTCTTGAAGAGTATCTTTATTGGAGTCAGCCAATTTCTTGAAATTACACTCAGAATTTTCACCTATCCAGTTCACAAGTTCTTTTGATAAATCATCATGTTCATCGACAAGCATAATACAGTTTGGCATTTTAACTGGTTCATTCCTTTTTTCCATATTAACTCTATCGCTGAAAGCTTCTTTTAATTGATTTTTGAGTTTTTGCACTTCTTCGGTGTGCTTTACTTTTTCCAAAGCTTTTTCACTAACTGCGAGAGTTGCCTTTTGTTCTCCTTGCAGTTGTTCAGCTACTATATCAGGGATTAATGTTGAAATTCTCTGGATTTTCTTTTCCACAGCTTTTTTATGCTTACTGTTCCTGATAGCCATTTCAGTCCCTGTAATCGGGCTCATTACCACTTCACTCGCACCAAGGGTGCAGATAGCTATTGTAACTCTAGCAAATGAACCATCGCATTGATCAAAAGGACCAAGGGCATGGAATATACCATTAGACTCATCAAAAAGCTCCGAAAAGCCTTTTTTGGATTCTTGCCTAATCGTATTTTTCCAATCAGTTCCTTTTTGATTTATAAATCTTTTTGCAATCTCTATCTCATCATCTTCATAATAACCTGAGGCATATTGTTTACCCTTAAAAGTAAGTTTGTCTGATTTGGTAAAACTATCACCAAATGATGTTGCCTTTGCTGAAAAATCATTTTTGTTTGTTACTTGCTTTTTACTGCTAATTTTTACGTGTTTTTCTTTAACACTTGATAATGCTGTGATCACTAGCCACCCCCTATTATTAACATCTTCTATTTTGTATTTTGCAAATATACCTTTTTTAAATTTATTTTGCAATAAAATTATTATTGTTACTTTAATAAAAAGTAACATATTATAGATGATTTATATACCAAATCAAGATAATATTTTTTATTAGTAAAAATATTCACCTTAAATATTAATTGTTATTTTGAATTATTTAAAAATTCAAAATAACAATTTCACACGTATTTTTTTAAAAAAGTTTTCTGTTAGTTACCTTTAAAAAACTTCTCTCTAAACCACAATGATAAATCCACAAGACTTATCAGCACAGGAACTTCTATCAATGGACCTATTACGGCGGCAAAAGCCACACCGGAACTAATTCCAAATACCGCTATAGCAACGGCAATAGCTAGTTCAAAGTTGTTTCCTGCGGCAGTAAATGCAAGCGTTGCAGATTTTTCGTAGTTTGCTCCAAGTTTTTTGCTTACAAAGAAACTAACCAAGAACATAATCGCAAAGTATATAGAAAGCGGGATTGCTATTCTTATTACATCCAGAGGAATTTCGACAATAAGGTCGCCCTTGAGCGAAAACATTACAACGATTGTGAATAGCAACGCAATTAAGGTTATATTGCCTATTTTGTGAACAAATCCATTGTGATACCAATCATAACCTTTAATTTTGATAAGGGTAGTTCTTGTCAAAAATCCTAAAATAAAAGGGATTCCAAGGTAAATAAATACACTTTGGGCAATCATTGCTATATTTACATTGACTATTGCACCGCTCAAACCAAACAACGGTGGCAAAACAGTAATAAAGAACCAAGCGTAAGCACTAAAGAATAAAACCTGAAAAATACTATTGAAGGCAACCAAGCCCGCTCCGTATTCGGCAGAACCATCTGCAAGGTTATTCCAAACAAGTACCATTGCTATACAGCGGGCAAGCCCTATCATAATCAGACCAACCATATATTCAGGATAGTTGTGCAAAAATATTATCGCTAAAATGAACATCAAAACAGGACCGATAATCCAGTTTAGCCCCAAAGACAGTCCAAGAAGTTTTTTATCGTGAAATACTTGAGGTAGTTGTTCGTATTTGACTTTTGCAAGAGGAGGAAACATCATTGCAATAAGCCCTATCGCAATAGGTATATTAGTTGTACCAACTTGAAATTTATTTATAAAATTTTGAACATTCGGGATAAAATATCCAATAGCAACACCCATTGCCATTGCTAAAAATATCCATATAGTAAGGTGTCTTTCTATAAAACACATTTTATCTTTGCAAGATGTAGGGCAAGTCATATTTTTCTCCTTTTACAAACAACAATTTGATGTATCAAAACAACAAGAATTTTCTTTAGAAATTCCTTTTTCAATAGTTTCGAGCTGTTCTTTTGAATAATTATCCATGGCTTTTAAAGCACCTTTTTCTACAGTTTTGCCGATAGAAAC
>JAEWLZ010000199.1 GCA_023457295.1 Cyanobacteria bacterium OH_PDB_112 | reverse complement strand
ATATTGGCTTTATCATAATGTTGATATTGCGTGGTACCCATTTCAGGATTTATTTTCAAATCATAATAACTCCAAGTGGGTTTAAGATCCGGAAGTACATTTTTTAATACGTCGTCTTTTATATCAAAAAGTTCTTTAAAATCTCCTGCTTCGGAGTCTTTTAGCAAAGTGACTTTAATTTTTTTACCGTCGTCCGTGGATTCTATTTTTGCTGTTTCTTGCTGAAGTTTCTTTTTTATTAAAAGTTGTTCGTTTTCTTTCTTCAATGCTTCTGTTTTTTCAGGATTTGCTGTTCTTAATATTTTTTCTTCGTTATCATTTATTTTTAAATCAACTTTTCTTAAAACTTCAATCACATCATCAGTTGGCTCTTTTACTTCTTTTTTTTGAACCATTTGTATCGGTTTTTCGGCTGGTGCTGTCTGTTTTTTTACACCTGCCGCAGTGGTTTTTTCAACAGGTTTGGCAACAGGTATTTTTGTTTTATCAATTGGTGCCATGTAAAATTCTCCTTTAAAATATCTCTCTAATATATATAAGTTATTTACTCTTAAAAAATTGCCTATTTCGGTTAACAATCTTTACAATTTGAGATTGGTTTTTCTTTTATCTCTTTGGTAGAGTATAAGTAAGAGACATGAGGAAACTGGAAAAATGAATTCAATAGAAAATCTTAGAAATATAGCGATTATCGCTCACGTTGACCATGGAAAAACCACACTGGTCGACGGAATGCTTAAACAAAGCGGTGTTTTCCGCGAAAATGAAGTGGTTCAAGCTTGCGTTCTTGATTCAAATGATATAGAACGCGAAAGAGGAATTACAATTCTCTCTAAAAATATTTGTATTAACTATGGAGATTATCGTATCAATGTAGTGGACACTCCCGGACACGCGGATTTTGGCGGTGAAGTGGAGAGGGTTCTTGGCATGGTTGACGGGGCATTATTGATTGTTGATGCCGCAGAAGGTCCTATGCCTCAAACACGCTTTGTATTATCAAAAGCTCTTGAGTTGGGTATCAGAATTGTTGTTGTAATTAACAAAATCGACAGACAGGGCGCTGAGCCTCATAGAGCTTTAGATCAGGTGTTCGAGTTGTTTTTAGAACTTACTGATAATCAATACTTGCTTGATTTCCCCGTGGTTTACGCAAGTGGAGTAAGCGGAATTGCAAAAAAAGAAATGGAAGATGATTCTGATAGCCTAAAACCTTTATTCGAAACCGTTATAAAAGAGATTAATCCTCCTAAAGGTAATCCTGATATGAATTTACAATTTCATGTAACAACGCTTGATTACAATGAATATGTGGGCCGTATTGCAATAGGACGAATCGTAAACGGAACAATGGAAAGTGGTCAACAAGTTACTCTTATTACCCGTGAAGGTAAAAATCAACGCGGAAAAGTTGCCAAATTAATAGGTTTTGACGGACTTGGAAGGATTGATATTCAATCAGCACAAGCAGGTGATATTGTTGGTATTTGCGGTTTCCCTGAGGTTCAAATCGGTGAAACTATATCAAGTATTGATAACCCTGAAGCATTGCCGCTTATAAATATTGATGAACCTACTTTGCAGATGAATTTCTCTGTTAATGATTCGCCTTTTGCGGGTTTGGAAGGAAAATTTGTAACTTCCCGTCAAATCAGAAAAAGACTTTATCAAGAACTTGAGAAAAATGTCAGTTTACGTGTTGAAGATACAGAAAATACAGATGTTTTCAAAGTTTCAGGGCGTGGCGAGCTTCATTTGGGCATTTTAATTGAAACTATGCGTCGTGAGGGTTATGAGTTTCAGGTATCAAAACCTGAGGTTATCAATAAAGAAATTGACGGCGTGGTTTGTGAGCCTTATGAAAATCTTATTGTGGATGTTCCTTGTGATTTTGCGGGAAGCTGTATAGAAAAACTCGCTCAAAGAAAAGGCGAAATGAAAGATATGCAATCAAACGGAATTCGCACAAATATTAATTTTTCGATTCCTGCGCGCGGTCTTATAGGATTTAGGAGCGAATTTATAAGAATGACAAAAGGTGAAGGTATTATGTACCATGTTTTTGACAGGTACAAACCTTTGGCGGGTGAAATTCCAAAACAGCGTAACGGTTCTTTGATTGCCCACGAAGACGGCGAAGCAGTACCTTATGCTTTGCAGCAATTTGAAGATAGAGGCGTGTTTTTCTTGACTCCCAAAACAAAAGTTTATCGTGGAATGATAATAGGGGAGCATAACAGACCTACAGATCTTTTAGTAAATGTTTGCAAGAAAAAGCAGCTTACCAACATGCGTTCTGCCGGGGCGGATGTAATGGTAACACTTCAATCTCCAAGAAATTTAAGTCTTGAAGATTGTCTTGAGTACATAGCAGAAGATGAATTGGTTGAAATAACTCCTGAAAATGTCAGAATTCGCAAAGCTTCTTGGGTAAAACTCAGATAAGTTAAATGAAAAATACAAAAAAGCCGATTATTAAATTAATCGGCTTTTTTATTGTTTGATTATAAATTAAACGCCCAAAATATCCTCAAGAGGAGTATATTCAAGCTTCAATGAATCTGCAACAGACTTGTAAGTTAATTTTCCGTCTATAACATTCACGCCTTTTTTAAGAGCCGGTGAATTTTTGATGGCATCAAGCCCTTTGTTTGCAAGTTGTAAAACATAAGGCAACGTTGCGTTTGTAAGAGCAAAAGTCGAACTTCTGGCAACCGCACCGGGAATATTTGCCACAGAATAATGCAATACACCGTGTTTTTCAAAAACAGGATTGTCATGAGTTGTTACTCTGTCTATGGTTTCAACAGAACCGCCTTGATCTATTGCTACATCGACAATAACAGAACCTTTTGGCATAGTTTTTACCATTTCTTCCGTTACTATATTAGGGGCTTTCGCACCGGGAATAAGTACTGAAGCAATAAGCAAATCAGCTGTTTGAAGTTTTCTTGCAATATTAAAAGGATTTGAAACAAGAGTCTTGACTCTTCCGTTGAAAATATCATCAACATAACGAAGCTTATCAAGAGAAATATCCATAATTGTAACGTCAGCACCTAGTCCGACAGCCATTTTTGCCGAATTCATACCGACCATGCCCGCTCCGATTATAACGACCTTCGAAGGTGCAATTCCCGGGACTCCGCCAAGCAGAACTCCAGCTCCGCCATAGTGTTTTTCAAGAAATTGTGCTCCGATTTGAACAGCCATTCTTCCCGCAACTTCGCTCATAGGTTGGAGCAAAGGCAAATGTCCAGGTTTGTCTTCAACTGTTTCATAAGCAACCGCAGTAACTTTGCTGTCCATAAGTGCTTTTGTCAATGCGGGTTCTGCCGCAAGATGCAAATAAGTGAACAAAATTTGGTCTTTGCGGAAAAGGTTATATTCAGGAGGCAAAGGCTCTTTGACTTTTACAATCATATCGGATTTGTCCACAACTTCTTTTGCGGTTGATAAAATCTCTGCTCCGACATTTTTATAATCTTCGTCAGAAATCCCGCTGCCTACGCCTGCTGTTGTTTCGATAAATACTTTGTGCCCTGCTTTTACAAGGGCATCTACACCTGATGGTACAATGCCTACTCGGTGTTCGTTTGATTTAATTTCTTTAATAATTCCTACTATCATGATACTCTCTCACTAAAAATTTTTTACACTTAATTTTATCAAATTTTATACCTATATTCAAATTAAGAACTTATAAAGATTTTATCAAGAGCTTCTGATACAGCATTAAATTTGTTCTCATCAAGCCAGTGGTCGCCTGATGATAGAGTTATAAAGTGTTTTGCGGTAGATGATTTAGCATTTTCTGCCAATTTTTGAGAGTGTTTAATAGGAATAGCTTTGTCATTAACAGAGTGAATAAATGCTATAGGGCTTTTTATAGATGCTATTTTTTTGTCTGATGAATAATCGCTCCCTATGGGTATTAGTGCATTTGGAATTTTATCTATGGCTTTTTTAACTTTGGGAGGTAATTTTAACTCAAGATAATTGACTCCGTCTTTACAAAGTTCTTTGGCATTTGTAAAAGTACTCATAAGAATTACACAATTCAGATTATGTTTGCTGGCAAGGTCTGTTGCAACCGCCCCGCCTAAAGAATAACCAAAAACGCCGATTTTATTTTCTTTAATACCTTTATTTTTAAGATAATTAAGAGCCGTTTCGGCATCTTTATAAAGACCTTTTTCAGTTGTATTTCCTGAGTTATCAGCATATCCTCTGTATTCAAATGCTAAAACCCCGTAACCTTTTTTATGAATTTGGCTGTAAATTTCCTGACAACTGTTAAGATTTTGGCTATTTCCATGGCAGACTATGATATATTGTTCAAAGCAATGAGGGTTTATTTCCCAACAGTTCAATTTTATTTTATCTTCGGTGTGTATTGTTATTTTTGAGATTTTTCCTTCCAAATCTTTTATTATGGGGCGAAACTCTTTTTTGGATTT
The DNA here is from genome assembly GCA_023457295.1 of Cyanobacteria bacterium OH_PDB_112. Classification (GTDB taxonomy): domain Bacteria; phylum Cyanobacteriota; class Vampirovibrionia; order Gastranaerophilales; family CAJFVJ01; genus JAEWLZ01. The sequence goes on along the minus strand of JAEWLZ010000199.1, from coordinate 4,888 downwards.
TTTTACGGCATCTACAAAAAACTTTTTTTCAACTCCTCTTAATGCGGCAACATATCCCCCTGCGAGAATAAAAGGCACAGGAGCAAGACCTATTAAAAAATGTTTTTTAAGTTTTTCATGATTGTATTCTGAAGAGGGTTCAGGGGGTCTGTATTCGAGCATATCAGGGATATGTAAATACGAAGTCGAGGCATCCTGCATGTTAGGATTCCTCAGGTAAATTTTCTTTTTTCTTTCTTGGGTATCAAAATTGGGTGGACTTGTCTGATGCCCTAAATTAACAACCATTTTCACCGACTGTATTTTAATTAGTAAAAAACGTTTTTTATTGTATACAAAATTAAAAAAGAAAAAACTTATTTTTGATACTAAAAAGTTTTAGCCTTTACAAATTTTAACTTTAGAATGTTTTTTTACCTACAACTCCGCCTTGTACTTCGTGAATATTTTGTATGGTGACAAAAGCGGTTTCGTCACAGTCTTCTATTACATCACGGATTTTTGATAACTCAAGGCGATTTATTATGCAATATATTATTTTTCTGTCAATTCCCGAATATGCTCCTTGTCCATGCAAAAAAGTAACGCCTCTTCCCAGTTCATGCATAATAATTTTTGCTATTTCATCGGGTTTTTCGGTTACTATCAACATAGCTTTCGAATCGTCAAATCCTTCTAATACCATATCAATTGTTTTAAATATGACAAAATAAGCCATAATAGAATACATTGCTCTATCCCAGTCAAAAACAAAACCTGCTGAAAGCAGAATAAAGATATTAAAAAACATTATAATTTCACCGACAGAAAATCCTAGTCTTTTAGAAATTGTCATTGCGATTACTTCAGTTCCGTCTAGAGAACCGTTATTTTTAAGAATAATTCCAACGCCTGTACCTACGATAAGCCCTCCGAATATACAGGCTAAAAGCGGATTCCCTGTGATTTTGTAGCAGTTTTTGAATAAAGTTACAAATCCGCCAAGAGCTAAAATTGCATAAAGCGAATAAAAAAGGAATTTTTGTCCCAATTTTTTGTATCCAAAAAGAAAAAACGGAATATTAAGCCCTACAATCAAGGCACCTAAAGGGAGTCCTTTCACATAACTTAGCAAAATTGAAATCCCGATAATTCCGCCGTCGATAATATTATTGCAAACTAAAAAATACTCAAGACCCACGGCAACAAGAAATGCGCCGATAGTTAATGCCGTAAGTTTTTTAAATGTTTTTACAATCATTAGCAATGTACCATAGAGATAATTTCTATATCTTTTGGAAATTTGGATCTTCCGCCAAGAGCATCAAGTTCTATTACAAATGCTACGCCCGCTACTTCACCACCTATGCTTTTTACCAAATCACAAGCCGCAGAAGCTGTTCCGCCTGTTGCAAGTAAATCATCAACAATCAAAACCCTTTTACCTTTTTCAATGGCGTCTTTATGGATTTCAAGGGTATCTGTACCGTACTCAAGGTCATATGTGATTTTTTCAACGTCAGCTGGTAATTTCCCGGGTTTTCTTATTGTTATAAAACCTGCTCCCAAATTGTAAGCAAGTGGTGTGCCAAAAATAAATCCGCGTGATTCAATCCCTGCAACATAATCGATTTTCTTGTCTTTATAAATTTCTGTCAAAAAATCCACCGTTCTTTTAAGACCTTCTGAATCTTTCAAAACAGTTGTAATATCTTTGAAAATAATCCCTTCTTTCGGGAAATTGGGTATATCTCTTATAATCTTTTTCACTAATTCCGGCATGGTGTGACCCCCTTTAAAATATTCCTATATGTTAATTATACGCTAAAAGACTAAAAATTATCCAAATTTTAAGCAGTTATACAGGATTATGTCGTATTAAATTATAAGATTTTTAACCTGTTAAATAAACTTTTTCAAATCATCTTTTGTAAAGACTTCAATGCTGCTTTGGTTATGGATGAATACCATACAAGTAATAAGTTTTTTAATGATATCAAATTCTTTAAATGAAAACCTACGGCGCAAGTCATCTATCCCGTCTGCTAAAAACTCAGTGATGACCAGTTTGTTATTCATTGCGAGTGAAATAAAATACTCGAGTCCTGATTTAGTATTCAATCCCTCAAAATAAACCACATCAGGCGATTGGAATTCGATAAAACGCATTGCTTTTTCAAGGTTAAGCCCTACATTTTCGTTGATTTCGCACTGATTTATGTTTTTGAGGTCGTATTTTACAATAGATTCTATTGTCATTACATTTTGAGAAGTTTTTGAAAGTTCTTTCAAAAGAGAATAAATCACATGGGTTTTGCCGCTTAAGCCGCTTCCGCAAACTAGTACTATACCTTGATTTTGAATAGCTTCTTTTACATAATTCAACCTGTCAAAGGGCAAAGACAATTCTTCGAGGTTTTTTGGTGGTTTGTAAATTTTTAAATAAATCCGTTCGCCGTTGATTGTTGGAAACGCCGAAACACTTGTTGTGTAATCTATATCATTAAACTTAAAAACAAGTTTGCCAAGCTGAGGGAGCTCTGATTCATTAGGATTTAGATGTGACATTGTTTTGATTTTGGCGATGAAAAGAGGGATAAGCAAAGACGGAATTTCACCTTTTTGTTCAATTTCACCGTTACGCCTGAAAATAACATTCATGCCAAAAACACTGTTTTCAAAGAAAAGTTCGTGAATTTCTTCCTGTATGGCTTGCCTCAAAATGGTTTCTATTATATTTTTCAGGTGATTTTCGTCATGTTTTTCATTATTTAGCAAATCTCTCCAGTCGACAATTTCATCAACATCAAAAGAAATCATAGTTTCCTGATTGTAATAATATTTGTTTATCGCTTTTAAAATACTGTTCTCAGAGCAAATTATAGGTTCGATTTTTAATTCATCAGAATTTACCAAATTGTTTATAACAAACAAATCCATAGGGTCGCTCATTGCAATTGTTAATACATCTTCTATTTTAAAAAGTGGAATTATGCGATATTTTTTTGCGTCTAAAGGATCTATATAATGCAAGAGTCTTTCATCAAGCGTATAATCATCCAAATTTACATAAGGGATATGTAATTTTGATTCAATAAAACGAAGAAGATTTTCTTCATTTAAAATATCTGATTTTATTAAAGCTTGAGCAAGATTTATATGTTGAGCCGATGCAATTTCTTGTGCCTTTGAAAGATTTTCATAAGTTACAAGTCCTTCTTTTACTAGGTCATGCTTGAGTTTTTCTATGGTTTTATTTGTCAAAATCTCTTGCATTACTCACCTAGATATTTTTTAACTTTATTAACTACTGATTCAATATCAAAGGGTTTTGTAATATATTCATCCGCTCCCGTTTCTTCGCCTATTATTTTGTCTTCTTCTTGTGAGCGGGCTGTTATCATTAAAATAGGAATATCACGGTATTTCGCATCAAACTTTAAAAGTCTGCAAACCTTGTACCCATTGATTTTCGGCATCATTACGTCCAAAATCATCAAATCGGGAATATATGTTTTTGCGAGTGCCAACGCTTCTTCTCCGTCATAGGCAACTTTACAGTTATAACCTTCTGCCTGAAACATAAATTGGAGCGTTTCGACTATATCAGCTTCATCATCAGCTATTAAAATAGTTTTTGGCATATAAACCCCTTTTATAAAATCAACTCAACCATATTTTCTTCACTGCGCTGTAAAAGCTCATCAACATTTATCGCTTCATCAGGATAAATGACTCCTCCTAATAAAATATTATACGGTAAGTTTTGAGAGATTATGAGTTCTTTAACCTTTTGCAATAAAATATCACTTGCCATTTTAGTTGCTTGAGGCAAAATTATCCGCATTATTCCTGAATTATCGCCTTCTGTTGTAAAAATTCTTGCTTTGTCATATTTAGTTACAATCGCAGGATTTTTTGCAAAATCAACTATAAAATCATTTCCGTCTTTTTGCTTTATTGTAATCAAACTGAAGCTTGAGTGCGATTGTTTTGCTGTTTGAATAAATTTATCAAGTTCAAGAGTAAAAATATTTTCATCACTTGCAGCGGGTACAAGAAACAAAAAATTGCTCCCCAATCCGACTTCTGATTCTACCCAAATACATCCTCGGTGAGCTTCTACAAGTTGTCTTGCAATGGAAAGTCCAAGTCCTGTCCCTCCTACTTTTCTAACGAGGGCGCTTTCTATTTGCTGAAATTTATCAAAAACTTTTGGTATATCATCGGGCGCAATACCGATGCCGGTGTCTTTTACGGAAATTTTTATATATTCACCATTGAGTTTAGAGCAGCATTTTTCAATCTCTTCTTTGGAGGCTTTTTTTGCTGAAATAGTTATATTACCTTGTTCGGCTGTAAATTTTATGGCATTTGATACCAAATTTGATAAAACTTGCTCTAATCTGTCCAAATCCCCGTAACCTTTTGGTAAGTTTTCATCTGTTTCAAGTTTCAGGTTTATATTTTTTTCTTGAGCACTTGCAAGAAAAGTTGCATAAATATCTTCAAAAGAGGATTTTATATCAAATTTTCCGAAACGATAGTCCATTTTTCCTGCTTCGATTTTGGAAAGATCGAGCAAATCGTTTATAATTCCTGCCAGACGAGTTACATTTCTTGATGCCATATTCAAGAAATTTGCCATAGGAGCCGGCAATTCGCCTGATTTCCCGCTCAAAATAATATTTAAAGAATTTCTTATTGCTGTTAAGGGAGTTCTGAGTTCGTGCGAAACGATAGAAATAAATTCCGATTTTAGCTGTTCAAGTTTTTCCAGTTTTTTGTTGGTATTTTGAAGTTCTTCATAAAGATTTGCGCTTTCAAGAGGAAGAGAAACTTGTTTTACAAGAGTTTGGAAACAAGTGGCATCTTCTTGAGAAAATTTTTCATCCCGAAAGACTTCCAC
>JAEWLZ010000198.1 GCA_023457295.1 Cyanobacteria bacterium OH_PDB_112 | reverse complement strand
AAGGTTTTCTTCCAATAATGTTGCTGTGACAACTTTTGCAATAGATATTTCGCCTAATGAAGATGAGTCAATCATCAGGGTCGTAACATTAGGCAAAACAGCCGAGTTGGCCGAACAAAAGCTTTCTCAAGGTGTAAGTGTAATAGTAGAAGGTCGTTTGCAAACTAACACCATAAAGACAGCTGATGGCGAAGAAAAGAAAATAGTTGAGCTTGATGCTCAAAACTTTGAAATCGTAGGCGGAGCAGGCATCTCTAAAGATACATCTAAAGATGAAGATATTCTTCAACTTTCCGATGAAGACTTTTCAGATGATTTAATCGGCGAAGATGAAATCCCATTCTAGAAAGGATTAATTAACTCATGAGAAAAATGAATCAAGACAAGAAAAAACGTAAAAGCTGTAATTTTTGCGCAGACAAAGTTGAAGGTATTGATTTTAAAGATGCAATGAAATTAAAAAGATATCTTACTGAACGTGGTAAAATTCTTCCAAGAAGAATTACAGGTACTTGTGCTTACCACCAAAGACAACTTGCGCGCGCTATTAAAAAAGCACGTGAAGCAGCTTTCATTAATTACGTTTTTGAAGGTTAATTGTATATATTTTAAAAAAGAAGCCGGCTTTTTTAGCAGGCTTCTTTTTTATGCTGAAAACCCTTTATTTACTTGGGCTATTTCATCTTGAATTTTTTTCATTATAATTTCGGCAGGAGCTGAAGTATCGATGCTGTCTAGGATTTGATATCTTTGTTTTGTACTTATTCCGATAATGTTTGCTTTCCAGCAAATATCATCGATAAGAGCATCTAAAGTTATTTCTTTGCTGTTAATTACAATGGTTTTTTCATTTTCATTATTTTCTAAAACAGGTGTTTTGACAACAGCAACTTCTTCTGTTTTTGCTTCTTCTTTTTCTGTTTCATTGTTTGTTGCAGTCTCTGTTGTATTTTTATTTTTTAAATAGCTGAAGAAATTATAGTTTTTATCCAATTTATTTTTTTGAGTAGTTTCTTCTGATGTTTGAGTTTTTGTTTCAGTATTTTTAGTTGCTTCAGTTGTTTTTTCAGAAGAAGTTTTTGAAGCAGCATCACCTTTTAAGAAAGATAAGTCTGCATATTTTCCGAATAAATTATTGAAGTAGCTTTGAGATTCAAAAGTTTGAACTGCTGCGGCTTTTTGACCGTTTGTTAATTGAACGTTGAAAAGGCCATAAATATTATTTGTGCCGTCGCCTTGTTTTAAAGTAGATAAATCAATTCCTTTTATAAAGTCTGTGTTGATGCTTGAACCATTCATTCTTTGAGATTCATTTACGGCTTTTAAAATAATATTTTGTGCTTTCAATTCTTCTTGAGAAACATAATTATCTTTGTTTGCATCCAATGCAATCAAGCTTGCAAAAGTTGTTTCGATAGTATCTGTGATACCTAGTATTTCTTGTGCATTGCTAATTTCTCCGTCTTTATTGTCATCTTTTCCAAAGACATAGTCTACACCGTTTATTTTAACAAGGTATGGGTCAATTAACGGAGAACCGGGAGCAGAATATTTCATCACAAGTTTGCCGTTTTCATCAAACATTTCATCAGGAGTAGCTCCATCAGGTAAGTTTCCGTAAAAACCTTTAAACCAAGGGAAATATTCTGACCACCATGGATTTTTTTCCATACCTGGACCTTGAGTGACGAGACCTTTATTAACGGCTGAAAAATCAAGACCCAAAGAGTTACTGCTTGATAAAAGTTCTAAAGCAGCAAGCATATTCATACGATATTCGTATTCTTTATTGTTTATATTAACAATAGTGTCCATTGCCGCAGCTTCTTCAAATAAAGACATTTCAAGTCTTGAACGATCTTCCATTTTTGTATAGATTTCTGCCCAAGATTGTTTTTCCATGATTTTATCTACGATAGTAAATGCGGCAGGGTCTTCATCGAAACTTAATTTGAATTTTTGTATTGGTCCGGCTGAAGTTATAAAGCTATAAGTTTGACTGGTGGCGGTACCTGTTGAATCAGCATAAGGATTCATATATGATTTGAATTCTCTTGCAAAATAGATATCAATTGGCTCAGGGTCAACTTTATTGAAGTTTTCTATCCAGTATTTTTCCATAACTGCGGCGGAAACTTCGCTTAGGTATACCGCAAATTCGCGTTTTTCAAGATCAGTACCGGTTGTTACAAATTCGATATCGTTGTTAGCCAATAAACTGTCTGCCAATTTATAAACTAGAGAATTAGTATCTGTATTCGGATTGTAAGCAGGATCAACGGCATCTACATCATCCAAAGCATATCCGTCTGCTGTGTCAGATATTTTAATATGTCTTAATTTTAAATTACTTTCAGAAGGTGATGATCCAAGTATTTTTAAATAATAAGCTAAAGCTTCTGATACATGGTTATCCATCTCTCCTGTTGTATGGTCATCCCTTCTATAAATAGTGGCTGGATTTACATAATTGCTTTGTAAACTTCCTCTTATATCATTAATTTCGAGTTTATTCAATGTTACGTTTGTATCTATTGTGTAATTATTACTTTCATAACTAAATGAATAAAGCCCGTCACCATTATTTGTAAGAGGTATTGAACCATTACCTATAAGGCTGTATAAAAGTTCTTGATTAACGCCACCGATTACACCTAGCGGCACATTGTTATTTGATGCGTCTTTTATATTGATACCTAAAGCGACCAAAGAATTTTGTACGTTAATGCCAGGATGTTGTGTTGCGTAGGCTGTATCCCAACGAACATTACGTTCACTACAAAAATGTCTTATGTTTTGGATATATCCACCTAAATCATCTATTCTAATTTGAGCATTTCCAAAAGTATAATTTAGGTCCATTTCTCTTTGAGTAATATCATTTTGAGCTAATGATCTTACTTCGTTAACAGTTTGGTCATAATGACTTGCATTTGTGGTTACAGTGCTAAAAATCTTTTCTGTTAAATCACTAACATAATTATCTTTTTGTACCCTTGCCCATAGTACATCATATGCTCTTGTTATTTGGGCTGGAGTTAAAGTAGGGAAATAAGTGGCGTTACTTAAAAAAGCTTGCAAATCAGTTTGAATCATAGCAGCTGTTCTGGTAGGAGGATTTATTTGGGTATTTATAGCTTGGTATGCTATAGCTACAGCACTTTCAGAACAATTTATTTCTTGAAAGACTTGCGTTTCTACTGCGGCATCATCAGGATTTGAAAGATTTAGTTCTGTATTAAAAACTTTTGGCCCCATTGCCGGATTTAGTTCTAACCATGATGAGATGTTTTGACTTAAAGAAGATTTAAAAACGTCTGAAGAAATAGTGGCTGCTGAAACAGCTGGTTTATCAGAAGTTATATCGGCAACCAAATTACCTATAGTTGTATACAAATCATCATAATCAGCTTGAACCATAGTATGTGTAGCCCCATCTACTACAATACTGTTACATAAAGTCATAGTACTCACAGAAGGTAAATTAGTTCCAAAATTATAATCTGTTACGTAATGTTCATACAAATGAGGAATTGTAATAGTTGCGTTTGTTGCATCTTCTACATAGCCATAAAGAGCGTCATCTAAGGCTTTTAGACCTGCTTGCTTGTCTGCAAGATCACTTTCCATAGTAGCTATATCAGTTTCTGACATAGTACCGGCTTTAATAGCTTTTGATTCTGCAACAAGTTGGTCAACGAGATTTTGTAAAACATCAGTACCCAATGCTGCTGTTATACCTAATCCATTTAAATCTACTGAAGAAGCTAATGTAGGAAGAGTTTCTCCATTAATTTGAGCAATTTTATAATTGTAATATGATTCATAACCTGCGGATATATCATCAAAATCAGTCCCAGCAGTAGTTCCTGCAAAATTTGTAAGAGCTTCTGCTGTACCGTTTGAGGTATATCTGTACAAATCTGCATCTTTTGTATTGCGGAAATAGAAACTGCTTTTATCTGCGACAAGGTTGTTGGTGTAAGCGGCAGATACAGCTGTTTCTTTAATATTAAACATATTCCCAAGAGCTAAACTTTCGGTATTTGAATATTTGTTGACATAACTTAAAACATCAGAACCTACGATTGTTTTATAATCACCGTAAAAATTATCAAAAGAATAATAATCTGTGCCTTCAACACCATTATTAGTTGTGACAAAATCCAAACTGTCTTCCAAATTAAATCTATTGTATTTAAGCACAGAACCGATAAAATTTTGGTCTATGATGGAACCGCTATCCATAAAAGACTTCGCAGATGCTCCGCTTACGGTTGTTCCATATTTGTATAAATAATAAAAGCTTGACATTACCTTACCTATACATTAAATACACACTTAACTTGTTATATTTATCGGCAGGTTTCGATAATATCTTTAGGGTTTTTAGTATAATTATTTACAAAAATTAACATTTAATTATGCTGATAAATTTAAAGTTGAAACAGCATTGATAATTTTTTTCTCAATTTCATAAACAGGGGTTAATGGATCAATAGTATCAATAATTCTGAGCCTTTGTGCAGAAGTAAGTGAAATACTATGTTTCCAGCAAATATTATTTAAGATAGTTTCAATATTTGAAGTATCATCAACAATTAATGCATTATAAGCATTATTAATTTGTTTTAAAAGCATTTTATGGGATAAGTTTTCTGTTGCAGTTGTTTTATTTTCGGTTGTTTGGGGTGTTTGTTCCGTTTTTGTCTCTGATTCTGTTGAAGTTGTAGAAGTATTTGAAGTTTTTTGATAAGGAGTCAAATCCACAACAGTACTGAACAAATTATTGAAATATGCTTGGTCATCAAAAGTTTGAACCCCTTGAACAGTCGTACCGTTTGCCAATTTCATAGAGAATGAACCCGCAATATTTCCGCTGGAAGTATTATTAAGCTTGCTTAAATCAATTCCTGAAATTAAAGAAGTATCGAAGGATATTTTGGTAAGTTTATCTGAATCATCCAACGCTTTCAAGATAATATTGTTAGCAAGAAATTCTTCTTTTGATACACGACCGTCTTTATTGGAATCTAATGAGATAAGACTTTCAAAAGGATTGTCCATACTGTCATTAATACCAAGAATTTCTGATACGTCATCTATATTTCCGTTAGAATCTTTATCTTGACCAAAAACATATTTTGTTCCGTTTATAGTTACTATGTATGGGTCAACAAGAGCTGTTTCATCGGTTGCGCTGGCTGTATTTATATCTCCATAAAATCCGTCAAAAGGAACATGACTTGTTGTTGTTGCTTTTTGAGCACTCGGTCCTGTTGAACAGCCTCTTTCAATGTTGTTTACAATACCTATTTCTGTTGATAAATCTAAAGTAGCCAAAGAATTAAATGTCATAAGTCTTTCAAGAACTTTAGCTGCTAAAAGTTTTCTGAAATCGAATTCAGCAGAATTTTGAAGAGCTGTATTTAATGCCAAAGTCATACTGTTAGCTTTATTTTGGGCATCTTCATATTGCTTGTAAAGGGCTAAAAGTTCTTGTGTAGCATAAAGGTCTTTTAATATATCTATTGGACCTAGTTTGTCGTCCTTTTCTTCAATATTTGAATATTTTGAAGGATCAAAACCACCCGGAGTATCTTTTGTAATTTTACTATTATCAATATTCCACTCAGGAAGAGCTTCATTAAATGACTTTTCAAATTCAAGGTCGCTGTCTGTTCTCAAAGATACTGTATATTTATAGAAAGGGTTATTTACATAGTCGTATGTACTGCCGGTTTCTCCAAATAATTTTTGGTCTAAAACAGTTTCCATAATTGTATTTGCAGCAGTTATTTCAGTAGTTTTATTAAATATTCCTTGAACACCTGTTGAAGTATTAGAAGTGATGCTGTTCAATTGGTAAGCATAAATTTCATGCAATTCGTTTTGGGCTTCTGCTATTTTGCTTTCAAGGTTGCCTTTTACGCCATCACCGTTTAAAGCATCTATTTCGGCTTGCATATCCATTATTTCTTGATTTGTTAATGTATACTCTTTAAGCCCTTGTAATTCTTCTGTCAGTTGTTTGTACATTGCAACAAGCTGTGCTTCATTGGCAGTATTTATGGCGATGCCATTCATTGTTCCGCCAGTGCTATAATAGGTATCTATATCGTTTTGCAAATTAAAATTAGCAGTAATATATCCGCCTTCACCTAGTCTTATGCCGTGTGAATATTCTGTATCACTTTTTTGAGCGGTCAAGTTTACTATTCTGTAAGTTGTTGGACTTTCGCTAATGCAATAAGTAGCCGTTAAACCTTCCTCAGTGGTGGTTTTATTCAATATTGCCTGAGCGTTAAGAGAATCAGCAGAAGAACGGAAATAAATAAATGTACCGAAAACTGGCACATTTTGATAAGAATATTCAGCAGGTATTGCAGTTAATCCTGTAACAACATTTGAAGCAACGCAATCCATAGGAGCTGTAGTTTTGCTCAAAGTATACATATAATAATCTTTGTCAGAATTATTAATAGCATCACCCAACGGATTGTCTTCTAAGTTTGTAATGTAACTATCTATTGAGTCGTAAGGATTGAAACCTGTATTGTATTTTAATTGTGCTAATAATTCTGATATATCGGTTGTTTCACTAATATTTGCATTATAAGAGTTTTTCAACCATTTGGTTAGGTTGTCATTATCTACATTGCTATATAAGCCTGAGTTATTGGTATTGGATAGTAAATAACTGCTGCCATAATATGTATGATAATAAGTTGACATGTTTTTAATATACCTTTTTCTAACTTTAACCTTATATATATAAAGTATATATGTAGTATCGAATTTCAGTTTTGGTATATTTTGTTACATAAGTTAACAATAAGCCGAAAACAGGCAATACCTTTGAGTAATTTGTTTTTATATAGATAAGGGAAGTAAAGTAAGGTCTTGTCATGGTTAGCAATATTTCGGGCAGCAACAATGATTTCGGTCAAA
>JAEWLZ010000197.1 GCA_023457295.1 Cyanobacteria bacterium OH_PDB_112 | reverse complement strand
GGTTATTTGAGCGATAAGCTCATTAATAATTGTATCAGTTATTCAAATTTTTAAAAGAATTATTGCGAAAACTTCATCAATAAACATAAATTACATTATTTGAAATATAATATTTTGTATGAATATCACAATAGATATAATACTGTTTTTACTAATAATAATCTCGTCCTCACTGATTTATGCGTTTTTTTTATATCGGCGTGAACGTAAAAAAAATGTTACACTTACAAAGTTTTTGAACAGAATTTCGATAACCGCTCAAGAAGTCCGATACGGAAATCTTTCAAGACGTTTACGTTCTTCTTTGACATCCGACACTAAACTCATAGCAGAAAACATTAACAGAATGATTGAAGCACTTACGGACCGAGAGCTCATGATTAAGGCTTATCAGACAGAACTTGAAGAACAAAAAAATGAACTTGAAGAACTTGTAAAAATTCAACAAGATTTTACAGCCACATTGACTCATGACCTAAAAGTTCCGATTTTAGCAGAAATAAATGCCCTCAAACTCTTTGCTGAGGATTCTTTCGGGATGACAACCCCTGAGCAAAAAAATGTTATACAAAACATGCTTAAAAATAACGAAGAACTTTTATTTTTGGTAAATACTCTTTTAGATACCTGTAAAAATCATTCCGGAGCTTTAAAAATAACCAAGAAAAAAGAATGCCTGAAAAAAACCGTAAAAGAATCAATAGAAGAAATACAGTTCTTAATAAAAAATCATTCAATAAATTTTGATTTTGAAAAAGAAAAATTAGAATTGGAATTTGACAAAATCGAGATTAAAAGAGTCCTTAAAAATCTTCTTAATAATTCTATTTCTCATACAAAACAAGACGGCAAAATAAATATAACCATATCTGCTGATAATGATTTTGTGGAAATCATGGTAGAAGATAACGGACGAGGCATTTCAAAAAATGATATTGATAAAATATTTGATAAATATTTTTCGACATCAAAAAAAATGAGAAAAGTCGGAACAGGCTTGGGGCTTTACCTTTCCAAACAAATTATAGAAAAGCATGGCGGTAAAATTTGGGCTAAATCCGAAGAAGGTAAAGGTTCTAAATTCTTTTTTACTTTACCGATTTTATAAAGATTAATTATTTATAGAGTATTCATAGGATTATTTTTGTAAAAACTTTACTAAATATGGAAAATCACTATATAATAAAAACTATATTAGGTTAGGATAAAGGTATAACGTGGAAAATAAACTGAAAATCCTTTTAGTTGAAGACCATGCGCTTACCAGATTTGGACTTAAGACGACATTGGAATCTGTTGATTTTGTTTCCGAGGTTATCGAATCTGAAGATGGAGAAAGTGCAATTGCACTTGTTAAAGAAAAATCTCCGGATTTAGTATTAATGGATTTGGGACTATCCGGAATTGATGGCATTGAAGCCACAAAAAATATAAAATCAATTGACAAAAATCTTAAAGTCATAATCCTTACCTCACATAATTCCGAAGAAGAAATTCTTGAAGCTCTCAAGGTCGGAGCGAACGCTTATTGCCTGAAAGATATAAACCCTAAAAGGCTTGTACAGGTAATAGAAACAGTCGCTGAAGGGGCTGCTTGGTTAGACCCCGCTATTGCTGACTTAGTCTTGGAGCATATCTCAAATAAAGAGCCTCGCAATAACAATTGCAATTTATTCGAAGATGTAAACTTGACAGAAAAAGAAACTCAAGTTTTAAAATTAATAGTAGACGGACTCTCTAATGCGGAAATTGCGGAAAAAATGTGTGTAAGCATTCACACCGCTAAAATCCACGTATGCAACATTTTGCAGAAACTTTCCGTAAAAGACAGAACTCAAGCGGCAATAAAAGCACTTAAATACAATATAGTTTAGGAGATTTAATAATGGCATCACTAGGTAAAATTTTAATCATCGATGATAACCCAAAATACTTGGAAGACGTTCTTCCTATGTATGGTTATGAAGTAGATGTAGCAAAAGACGGAGTCAGAGGGCTTCAGATTTTGAACGAAAACTACAACAATTTTAGTCTTGTTCTTCTTGACGTTATGATGCCCAATCTTGACGGGTGGCAAACACTTAAAAAAATTCGCGACAGTAAAAATTACGGAGAAATCCCAGTAATTATGATTACGGCTGTGGATGAAGAACAAAAACAAGTTTTGGGCCTAAAAACAGGTGCTGATGATTACATAACCAAACCTTTCACGTTGCCTAATCTTCTTGCAAGAATAGATGCTCTTTTACGTCGCAGTTCTTGGAATAAAGAAGATGACAAGAAAAATATCGAAATGGATTTTGTTGATTATTCAGAAGATATTATCCCTCTTTCTTCAAAAGAAAAAAGCGTATTACAGCTTGCGGCAAAAGGCGCGAGCAATGATGAAATTGCGGACAAATTATCTTTGCAAAATTCAACAGTTAAAAGCCATATGAATAAGATTTTCAAAAAACTCAATGTAAAAAGCAGAACGCAGGCTATTTTGCTTGCAATACAGATGAACTTGATTGACTAATAATTAGAGGTAATTTTTTATGGCATTTACAAAAGAACAGGCAATAGAACTGCTAAAAAGCGGTAACATCTCAGGATTTAACGAAGAAAGACCTTATGATGAAAACAATTTGTTTGACTTAAGCGAAACAGATTTTTCAGAACTCAATATTTCAGGGGCTAATTTAAGTTGTGCGAATTTGAATGATACAAATTTTACAGAGATAGAAGCATCTGATGTGAATTTTTCAAATTCTGATTTAACTTCTGCTATTTTTCTTAGAGCAAATATTTCTGAAGCTGATTTTAGCGGAGCAAATCTTAACGGAGTAATTTTTACAAGTTCTGTTTGTAAAGCTAATTTTTCGGATGCTGATTTATCAGGGGCTGATTTTTCCGATGGAGATTTTTCAGAATCGGATTTTTGTTTAAGTGTAAATATGTCACTGTGCAAATTTGATTCTTACACTATTTGGCCTGACAGCAGTAACCTGCCAGACGATTTTGATTCCGAATACGTAAAAGATGATTCAGAAGATGAAGATGATGCGCCAACTTCTGACGGATATTATTAAAAATACTTAATATTAGCTTTTCATTATCTTTTCTGTGCTATAAATATTATTAAGAAGCAGTTTTTTATCAATTTTTGAATTGGGGAGATAATGAAAAGATTTCTTGCAATATTTTTTTTATTGCTCTTGAATTTTAATACTTGTTATTTTGCATTAGCGGAACAAAACGATTCTGTGATTTATGCTGATATAAGAGATAGAGAAGTAATAAAAGCTCGCGCAAGTAAAACAAAATATCTTGATGAAAAAACTTACGAAAACGATTCAGAAAAAATTCAACTTATTTTAAAATTACAAAAAGAAAAAGACGTAGAAGACTTAGAATGCTTATGGAAAGCTACCGTCGACAGAAACAGCGCAATAAAATTCGCTCTTCAAAAATTGTCTACTCCGGCAGAACAGCGCAAAACTAATTCTTCAATGATGGCAAAAGCTTTATCTACACTAATAAATGGGGCCTCTCTTGTACCTTTTATGGCAGGAGCAAACTATGGACTGCAATCAGCTTCTTTGGCAAGCGGACAAATTGCAAACAGACTTATTGCCAAAAAAGATATGCCTAAAACAATGCCATTAACAGATACAGAACTTATACAGCTTTCCGATTTAGTGGAAGAACTGCAAAATCAGCTTGTAAAAAGCTATTACGACTACAAAAATGCAATAAATTCACTCAAAGAATGTCGTGAAAAAATGATAGTTGAACAAAAAAATTATGATGAAGCAACAAAAGAAAAAAACAGATTTTATATGATAGTGTCCTCAGCAATGTATGATGGTAAACTGTTAGAAGAAATTGAACTTAAAGAAAATGTAAAACTTAACCGCTTAAAATTAGAACGTTTAGCAGGTCATGATGCCGTTGAACAATTGAATTTGAGCAAAGTTGTAACAACTCAGCAAGAAAAAAATGAAATCTAGACTTTTATTAATTTTATTATTATGTATTTTTATACCTGTGAGTTTTGCGTCCCAAACTCAAAATTGTACAGTCTCAAAAAATATTCAAAAACCCACCACTGCTCCTATTTCTAAAAATCAATCAAAAAAAGTTTCTACTGATTTGACGAAAGTAGAAATCACAGCAGGTAAAAAAAGCTTAATTCCTGCTGTAACAAAAAAAACGACTCCTAAAATCCCTCAAAATATTCCTCAAAATCCTTCGGAAACAATTCAAAAAACAGTCCCTGCAAAACCAAAATTTACAATAAATAACGCACCTCCTTGTATAAAACCTTCCGCAATAGAAGGAACTGATCTTCGAAAAATAGCAAAAGAAGCATCATTGGAACTTAAACAGGAAGAAGATTCCATTTTGGGTGATTTAAGGGTTCTATGGCAATACGCGGTAGAAAACAGTGAGACGATAAAATTTGCTATTTATAAGCTGTCCGACCCAAAAGGCGATGTTAAAAAAGCTGATGAAAATAAAATGAAAAAACTTTTGAAGCCCATTGCAGGGATTACCCCTTTTGTTGCCGCAACTGCGGCAAATCCAATTGCAGCGGGTTCAAGTATCATAGGCGGAACATTCATGAATGATGTTTTATCTGAAGATAAGTATAAAAAACACCTTGAAAAAGTAACTGATGCCGATTTGGTTATATTGGCAAAAGCAATTGAAGATTTACAAAATAATTTAGTTACCACTTATTATGAATACATCATTGCAAAAAAAATTCTTACACATGCGGATGTAAATTTGCAAAATCGCAAACAACTTTATGATTCTTTGACTGATGCGCCTGAAGAAACGGTTGTTATAGCAGATACCTTCTATCGAGAAGCACTGGCGAGACAAAATCAGGCACAAACAAATTTACTTCTGAAAAGAGCCGCTTTAGAGCAACTTGTAGGAAATGAAGCTATTTTAATTGTAGAAAATAAAAAAAATCAAACTAAATAAACTACAAGGATAAATAAATTGTGAAAAAACTTATCATATTTATATTTTTTATATATTTATTTGCAAGCTGCAATATTATTGTCGACGCTAAAACTATTATTGCAGAATCTCTTTGTGATTTTGATTCAACTAATCCGCCAAAAGAATTTTCTGTAAAAATACTTGAAGATACCTTTATAAATGAAGGTTTTGAACTCGAAAAAGATGCTGTAATAAACGGTAAAATAGTAAAAATTATTCCCCCAAAACGATTGAAGCGTGATGCATATTTTATCTTTAGAATAAAAAATTATACAGTTCCTTTGGAAGAGGATAAAATTGTTAAAATTAAAGCTTCATCCAAAACTAAAATAAAAGTCAAACCTTATGAACCTTTGGACAAAGGAGAATTAGCAGAAAAAGCGGCTTTAACAGCAGCCGGGACTGTGGTAAAAGGTATTAGCGTAGGGGTCAATTTCGCAAAAGGAGTAATAAAACCTGATGAAGGTGAGAATCGCCTGCATTCAGGAATGAAAAGTGCTTATGAAAATTCACCTTTTTCATATTATGAAAAAGGTGAGAATTTGTTTTTCAAAAAAGGAGCTTTGGTTAAATTTGCAATAGATGAAGATTTCTTTGAAAACAATTTGTAATGTACATTCAGCTATGATACTCTAATAACCAAGACTTTATTGGAGAAAAATTATGGAAAATAAAAAAATAATCAAGTTGATAATAATTATAGTTACTTTATTTATTATTAATCCTATTTACTTTGTACAATCCGGTCAAAAAGCGGTTATCAAAAGATTTGGTATTGTAAGACCATATGTTATTAATGAAGGTATGCACTTAAAATTTCCTTTAATAGATCAAGTTATAACTCTTAATGTGACTCCTTTTAATATCGAAGAAGAAGTTGTAACATACACAAAAGATAATCAAGCTATTGATATAAAATTCAATATTATAGCCACATTTCCTCAAGATGATATTTCTAATACTGTTGTTTTATATAACGCAAATCCTTATAACAATTTTTCTCAAGCAAAAATATTCGATGCATTTAAGGCTGTTGCTGGTAAATACACGGCAAGTGATTTTGTAAGCCAAAGAGAATCTATTAGAAAAGAAGTTTTAAAAGAATCTAGATTGGCTGTAATTAACGAACAGAACAATAAGCCTGCCATAAAAATCATTGATGTTCCTATCACGAATGTTGATTTCGATGACCAATACGAAGCAGCTATACGGGAAAAACAAGTCGCACAACAAAAAGCCCAAAAGGCAGAATACGTATTACAGCAAGCAAGAATTGACGCACAATCTAAAATAGCTAAAGCTGAAGGCGAAGCAAAATCTCTTCAAATTAAAGCTCAAGCCATTTCAAAAAACCCCAGTGTTGTAAGACTTGAAGAAATACAAAAATGGGACGGACATTTCCCTTTAAATGTAAAAGTTATTGGTGGCGCAACTTTAGTAGATACTAAATAAAGGCTCACCAGCCTTTAGCACCATGCCGTTCAAACGGCTTTACTCTGTCTTCAACATATTTTTTAAATTCTTTAAAAGATAAATTGACTTCCGAAACAAAGGCATCTTCGCCTTCAATAGTTTCTATTTCATAGATTTTTTCTTTTAAACTTCTTATATTTTCTTTAATTTTCTCTCTTTGTTCAAATTGCCAACCCGTAAATCCGCATTTGGGCGGCATAAGGGTCCAACAATCCAAAGGAGCTATACGACAACAAGAAGGACGATTTTCATAATCGGAACAACTATTGTCAGGGTTAAGTTTTTCACAATAATAAAAAGTCAATTCATTACCGTTTAAGTCTTCGGAAAGATTCTTTGCCTTGAGATTTTGGCTTACCTTATCCGGCACATCTTTTC
>JAEWLZ010000196.1 GCA_023457295.1 Cyanobacteria bacterium OH_PDB_112 | reverse complement strand
ATATATAATTGCGTGAATCGCAATTGCGGTAGCTTCTGAAATTTTAATCATATATGTCCCTTTTTCCTTATTGCAATATATTAGTACTTTAATACCAATTAAGAAATATGTCAACCCTCTCAAGCTTAATTCCCAAAATTAGAACATAAGTGCCATTTAACTATATCAAATAGAATAATGTAATAATCTTTAAAAGTATATAAACTATAATCAATATTATTTTTCGAATATTTTTTATGTATTTAAACCAAATCGAACAAACTTTATTACTTGTATTTTTATTGGTATTTATAATTTTATCTATAATACTCTTCCTTGCGCTGTCAAAAAATAGATTTTTCCATAAAAAATTTAAAAAAATCCATTTTATGAAAAAGTTTTTTAAAAAAATTCATGAAAATTTAGAAGAAAAAAAATTAAATCATATTATTTTAGAAATAATAGCTAAAGAATTAGGTGCTGATAGGTGTTTTATCATAAATTATGATGAATATTTAAACAAATTTTCGCATGTAGAAGCAGAATATCTTTCTTCTAATAAAATAAATTCTTTGAAATCTGATATACCTGATGTTTTCCTTCAGCAAATAACCGAATCATTAATATCAGGCGAAGAACTTAAAATAGTAGACACCGAAAAATATATTAAAGAAGAAAATTTTATCGGGACACAAATAGATAATTTCTACAAAGAATATGAAATCAAATCTTTATACGCTTTACCTATAAAATATTTAGGCAGTATTACAGGAGTGATAGTCATAAATTTTGTACACACCAAATGTGATTTATTTGAACAAGATATTAAATTTATCGAAAATATTGTAAACAGTTTTTTTGGTGGGATTTTAAAGACGGGAACCAGTATTGAAAAGAGAGTAAGAACACCCAGAGAAAGATTGTTGAACATTATAATAGAAACAATCAGAAATACTTTCGAAAGTAAAAAAATTAAAGAAAGTATCGTCAGAAATATAGGTAAAAGCCTTAAAGCTAACAGAGTATTTTTAGTTGAATATGACAAAGAAGCTAATAAATTTTTACCTGTAGAATTTGAATATCTTGAACCGACCGATATAAAAAGTTATGTGGGCTTTGATATCGCAAAGCTATTTCCTTTATTTGCAGAGTTAAGTATAAAAGGCAAAGAAATTAATGTGGCAGATGTAAAAAAACACGTTGATGAAAATGCCACACTAAATGATGAATTAATACGGCTTAAAAAGCATTTTAAAGAATATGAAATAAAGTCAGGATTCAGTATGCCTATAACTCATGGGGATGAATTTATGGGAATTTTAGTTGTAAATTACACCGAAAAAGTCAGTGCTTTTGGACAAGATGATCTCGACTTTGCAAGAAAATTAGCAGCACATACCGGTATAGCAATATATCAAGCTTCTCTGTACGAAAAACAAAAGAAAGATACACAAAAAGAAAAACTTTTACGAACTTTTGTAACCACCATAAGAGAATCTCTCGACATAAAAAAAATAGAGAAAAAAATTGTAACAGAAACAGGAAAATTATTAGGTGCTGATAGAGTATTTATTATTGAATATGATAATAAACATAAAAAATATTTACCTGTTTCCGCTGATTCAGAATATCTTTCCAATCCAAAAATGAAAAGTTTTCAAGGAATGAATTTTGCAAAAGATTCAAATTTTTCTTTTATAAGATTAGCCAATATGGCAAAATTAGATTTGGTTTATCCCGATGTAAACAAATTTTTCGAGGGTAAAAAAAATAATACTGAACTAAAGAAATTTGTTAAAAATTACGAAATATCTTCTTTTATAGTACTGAACATTGTATATGCAAATGAATTTTTCGGAAATCTTGTTATAAATTATTCCCAAACAAAAGACTATTTTACAGAAGAAGAATTAGAATACCTTAAAACTATTGCCAATCAAATCGCTATAGCTATTCATCAATCAAGACTGTTCAACGAAGCGAATGAAAATGCCAAAAAAGAAGGGATTTTGCGTCATATTATTTCTAAAATAAAACTTTCAAATACTTTAGAGCAAACCTACTTGAAGCTTCTTGAAGAACTTGCGAAAATATATAAACTAAACAGAGTTCTATTTTTGGAATCGACCCCTCATAATCGTAATAAATTAGTTATAAAAGCTGAATACACATCAGAAAAACAGGATTTTAATACAAATAATTTAATATTTCCCCAAGTTTGTATAAATGATTTTTTAAATTTAATAAATAACTTTAAAACACTTGTTATAAATGATGTTATGGACTGTTATCCCGACAAAGAATCTTTGAATTTCTTTGAAAAGAGTAAAATAAAATCTTTAATGGCAACTCCACTTGTAAAACAATCCAGAAATACCAAAGTTTTTGGCTTTATAATTTTATGCGGTGAAGATAAAAGAATATGGAGCGATTATGAAATAGATTTACTCAAATCAATAACAGAATCTGTAATAAGTATTCTATGGGAAATATCAAAGTTTAATGAAATAGAAGAATTAAGAAACAGTTTTATTCTAACTTTGGCTCACGATTTTCAAGTTCCTTTAATCGGCGAAAAAAATGCTTTAGAATTTCTTGTAAAATATAGCAGTGAAAAATTCGGTACCGATATAGACCTTATTAAAGAGATTTTGGAAAATAACAGGACTATGATTGATCTTTTGCGAAAATCTGTGGATATATATAATTACGAATCAGGAAAAAGAGAACTTCTTCTTAAAAACTATAATATTATCAATATAATTAAAGAAGCTATAATATACTGCCAAGAAACCACGTTAGCAAAAAAAATAAATCTTATATTAGAAAGTACAAAAGAAAATTATACAGTAAATGTCGATAAAAGAGAGATTTTAAAAGTTTTAAATATAATTATCGAAAATGCAATAGAAAAAAGCCCGGAGGACTCAAATATAACTATATCTGTCAATAAATTATCAGACAATATAGAAATCGCAATTAAAGATGCAGGTGAAGGTATCCCCAAAGAAATACAAGAAATAATATTTAAAAGATATGAAATGGCACTTGCTATTGAAAGAAAAATAGGCGCAGGAACAGGACTATTT
>JAEWLZ010000195.1 GCA_023457295.1 Cyanobacteria bacterium OH_PDB_112 | reverse complement strand
AAATATTACAGGTAAAAAATTTGAGCTTATACCTTTAAGCTTACCTGATTTTGTGCGATTATTTTCGACCAGCACCTCAAGATTTTGTCCGATAAGTAACTCAATAAAAGATTCTTTTTTAGCATTTGCAAGTTCTCTCAAAGCTTTAGCGCGAATTGTTTTAACGCTGTCTTGTACTTGCTTCATTTTTGCAGCGGGAGTCCCTTCTCTTATAGAATATGGGAACACATGCATATACGAAAACGGCATTTCCTGAATATTTTTATAACATTCATCAAATTGCTCATCAGTCTCTGTAGGAAACCCTGCTATCACATCGCAGCCAAGTGAAATATCGGGAATTTTTGACTTAAGTTTTGACATAATTTCTTTAACATATTCAACACTATAACGCCTGTTCATGAGTTTCAGTATTTCATTATTGGCATTTTGAAGTGAAATGTGAATATGATGTGCAAATTTTTTAGACTGCCACAAAAAATCTATGAACTCTTCATCAATTTCGTTAGGATCTAAAGACCCTAAACGGAAACGTTCAAGAGTTTCCACATTTTCAATCTCTTTTAATAAATCTAATAATTTTATCTCAGGAGACAAATCTCTTCCCCATTGTCCGATATGAATACCTGTAATTACAAGCTCTTTAAATCCTTTTTCAGTATAAATTTTAACTTGTTCAATAATGTTTTCAACACTATTGCTGCGAGATTTCCCTCTCGCATACGGGATTATGCAATATGTACAACGATTATTGCATCCGTCTTGAATTTTGATATTAGCGCGAGTTTTTCCCTCAGTTGAAAAAACTTTTTTATCACAAAATTCGGTTTCTGCCATAATATCGCTAACAAAGGTTTTTTCAGATTTTAAATATTCAATTAAATCTGTTTTTTGAGCATTACCCAGAATTATATCCGCATCAATTTCTTTGGGATTAAGTTGCGCAAAACATCCTGTGACGACTATTTTGGCAGAAGGATTAGTTTTTTTTGCTTTACGAATATAATAAGCTGATTCAGAGTCAGACTTTGCGGTAACAGAACAAGTATTTATTATATAAAAATCCGCCACATCAGAAAATTTGACAGGCTTGTAGCCTTCATTAACAAGAGAATCAAAAATAGCAGCACTTTCAAGCTGATTGGTTTTACAACCTAATGTATGTATAGCAAAGCGTTTCATAAAATTATTTTGCAACAAAATAAAATACTTGTAAAATGACTTGACCCTATTCTTTGTCGGTGGTATTTTAATGGAACAATAAGGGCTTGTAGTACTCTGCCGAAGAAATGATTAAGTATCATTTCTGAGAAGTAGGTTAGCACAGAAGCTAAGCGCTGAACAAGTCCGAATTTTAAAAAATTAAGGGCTTGTAGCGCAGCGGTTAGCGCAGCGGACTCATAATCCGTTGGTCGTTGGTTCGAATCCAACCTGGCCCATATAAAAGTCTCGAAATAGTTGAAACCCAACTCTCTCGGGACTTTTTTATTTGTGTCGCCCGCTGTGTGAGGGCTTTTAGTGATGTGATTTTTATAGAGAATTCTCTCGGGGAAAATTTTTGCGAATTTTTGGAGGATTTTTATAAATTATCAGTCGGCTTGAGAAACCGCATCAGGGATTTTGAGACAGAATTCAATCAAACTTCTTTTTTAATGTCCTCATTTATTGAATTAGTATAACTTTATGTAAAATTTTTTTTACAAACTAACAACTTTTTAGTTTCAGAAGTTATTAATTGTTGGAATTATTGATAGGAATTGATAAAAAGTGTACATAACTAGCAGATATACATCTTCAGCCCCACAATATTCACAACCCAAAGCAGATTTTGCATTTAAAAGCCACCAGCTTCTTGAAGTATTTAATGTGCCTCATTATAATACGCTTAAAGGTTTTTCTTATGTTTTGGGTAACAGACAAAAAGTAGTAATAATCCCAAAACCCAAAGCTCCTATATCAGTAAGTACTGTAGTAAAAGCAGGTGCTTTTAACGAAGTTGATGATAAAAAAAGAGGGATAAGCCACCTTCTTGAACACATGATGTTTGATGGTTCAAAAGGACTAAAACCCAGAGAATTTGATAAAATAATAGAATCTCAGGGAGGAGAGTTCAACGCCGGTACAAATTATCATGTTACAAATTATTATTTTCAGATTGCGGGAGCAAAATGGGAAGAATTTGCAGATTCGCTAAAAGCATATGCAAAGATGATAAAATCTCCAAGACTGCCGCGTTCTCAATTCGAAAAAGAAAAAGAAATAGTCATAAGAGAAATTCATCAAAGTGAAGACGAACCACAAAAACACTGCTATGATTTAATGATTAAAAATTTGTTAGGACTAAAAACGAATTCCCCATATCTTATTGCAGGAACAGAAGAAAATATAAGAAATATTACCAGAAGGGATGTTTTGGGATATCACAGAAAAGCATATACTCCCGATAATATGGAGGTCTATATTTCAGGTGACGTAAATCCTGATAAAACAATAAGAATTATAGATAAATTATTTGATACCGAAGATTTTTGTCCTTCGGGTAAACCCTTGAACTTTACAGAAATACGACCTTTAAATAAAACTAAAATAGAATTTTTGTCAGCTCCGAATGTTGAAGCATCTTCAATTGTTTTAGGTTTTGTGGGTCCTAAAAATTCTGATATCAGAGAAACCGTTTCTGCACAGGCATTAGTTAGTATTTTAGGTCTTGATGAAACCTCCAGAATTAATAAGTTTTTAAAAAAACTTGATACAGAAGCTTTTATGGGAACAGATATAATATCAAGTAATCCTTCACATCCAAGAATCCTTTTTATTGACATGGATGTCTTACCCGGACAAGAACAAGCTTCGCTAAACTGTGTAAAAAGAGCTTTTAAAAGTTTAAAAACTAACCCTGTAACTCAAGATGAACTTAATAAAGTAAAAGGAAATATGTTATATAGTTTCAAAAAAAGTAACGCTACATCCGAAGAATTAACAGGTATTCTTGAAGATTTGGGAGGATTGGAAGTCTATAAAAATATAACGAAAATAATCAAAAGTCTTACCCTGAAAGATATTAATGGAGTTGCGGACAAATACTTAAATACCCAAAAAGCTTCTGTTTCAATTTTGCAACCGGCAAACAAGAAAAACAGAAATATAACCTTTTGCGGAAGATTGTTAAACACGAAATATATTACCCAAAAAACTTTAAAAAATAATCTTCAACTAATAGTAAATGATAATCCAAATCTGATTTTCACTTCCGCTAAAATAAAGTTGATATCCCCCGTAGTTCCAAAGCCTGGGACAGTGGAAGTTCTTGCAAGAATGCTTAACTCCTCATCTGCAAAATATTCTCAGGAAGAACTCGTTATGAAAAAAGCGAAAAAAAATCTTGAGATAGACTTTGATTGCATACCCGCAGGTTTGTCAATAGATATTAGTACCGAAAAAGAACATTTTTCGGAAGCTTTGGAAATAATGAAAGAACTACTTTGCAAGCCTGCTCTGAATAAAAATAATTTTAAAAAAATTGTAAAAGAATTGAAGCTTGAATTTGATGCAAATCCTCTTATGGTAGAAGACAGGGCTTTTGAAGAAATGTACGGCAACCATCCCTTAGGTAATTCTGCCAGAAAAATAAAAGAAGTTCTCAAAAATGTTACTCTTGCGGATGTCCAAAAATATTATTCAGCCTTAATGTCAAATTGTACTGCTCATACAGTCGTTACCGGACCTATAACCTCGAAAAAAAATCTTCTGCCTGTAATAGAATCCAAATTTAAAAGTCTTGGCACATTCGCCCCCAAAAAACCTCCCCAAAAATGGTCGTTAAAAACTCCTGAAAGAACTGTTGTTGCTGTTCAAACCGAAAAAGGGAGAAAACATTCTGATATTTGTCAATTGTTTCATATTGAAGTAAATAATATAGAAGATATAGCAGCGTTAAGTCTTATGGATGGTATATTAGGGCTAGGGGCAACCGCTAGATTATTTAAGGATTTGAGAGAAAAACAAAAACTTGCTTACGAAACATGGTCAACTTTTATTCCTGCCACAAAAATAGCTTCTCAGATGTTTGGAATCAAAACAGATATAGAATCACCTGAAGGAACCACTAATTCCATAGAAAAATCTTTAAGAGGTTTTAAAAAACATATAGATAGAATGGCAAAAACATCAGTTACATCTGAAGAACTTGCAAGAGCTAAAAGAAGTTTGTATTCTGAAGAGCTACTTTCTTTAGAAAGTTCTGAAGGGCAAAGTGTTGCTATTTTAGAAAAAGCACATACAAAAGAAAAAGCGGAATATTATAATCTTTGGGCGAAAGCTATCAAAAGAGTAGCTCCTGCTGACATAAAAAGAGTTGCTAGAAAATATCTTTATAACCGCCCATCTGTAATTTCTATTATTACAACGAAAAAAGGGCTTCAAGAATCAAAAGAATTTCTTGCAAATCAAGGTGAGCTTAAAGTTTTTTAGCACTAGCTCAAGAGAGATTAGTCTTTTTTCTGCTTGAGAAAATATATGATAATTAATTTTTAATCCACAAAAAGAAGGGGTTTTTATAAAACAGCTTTTTAATTAAATCAGACTTAAATATATTACATTGTGTAAAGATTTTAACTTGAAAATGCCTTTCAATAGCAAATTTATTTTTTTCAAGTTTTAAAGCATGCACGATATAGTTAAGAGTTTATAGACGTTGTTGTATTTCTCTTTATTAATTCAATTTACTTAAAATATAAGGAAGTCCCTCAAATGAAAAAACGTAAAGATTTTATTTCATTCGAAGGTTTAGGTCACATTAATATTAAATATCAAAATTATACTGAATCTGTCGGCAAAAAAATTCTTAAAAAACTTGGTGAACCTACATCATTTTCAAGCAAAGATCTTATAAGCTTTTTGTTAGAGAAAAAAATAATAAAATATGATAAAAAAGGGAAACTTATATTTTCAAAAGCAAAAAAAATTGTTATTAAAGACGGAGTAGATACTATAGATGAAAGTATTATGCCCGAAGCTGAAACTATTATTCAAAAAGGCGGAGTTATTGATGGAGCTTTAAAAGGTGATACCATAATTTGGGAAGGTGGAAAAGCCAAAAGGTTTGAAGCTTTAAAACATACTATTTTTAGAGGGGAAATTAATCAAAAAGCTACTGTTGACGGCCCTTTGCTTATAGATGCCTCCAATGGCATTGGAACAAAGGG
>JAEWLZ010000194.1 GCA_023457295.1 Cyanobacteria bacterium OH_PDB_112 | reverse complement strand
CTCCCATTTGAGTTTGTGTATTTTTATACACATCTACATAGGTTGATGTTATCCCTTCAAAATCCTGGACAAATTCTATACTTTTATCTTCATCTGCCAGGTTTTCTTTATAGCCGTAAATAAGGTTTCTCGATTCTGATGAGGTGTTGGTTAATAAATAAATTTTATTATCAAATGACACATAATCGGTTTGTCCCGGAGCCATATTTAACATGAAGACGTTTGAGTCTTTTGCCAAAACATCAGCAAACAGCATATCATCTGATATACTGTCTAAACTCATATAATCTTCATTTCTTATGCTTCCTCCTTCTCCGCTGTCTGAGACTAATATCTCCACAGGATTATCGACGTCTTTTACAAATATATTTTTGTCCCCAAAAGCACATGTTTGGGTTATCCTCTTTATCTCCGCCCCAAGTTGGTTGACTTCATCCATAAGCATTGCTTTTTCTTCGGTTGAATAAACTCCGTTAAGCCCCTGGACGCTCAGGTCACGCATCCTTTGGAGCATTTTTGTAATTTCATTAAGGTCACTCTCAGCTGTGCTCAACAGGTCAAGACCTGTTTCAGCATTGTTTTTCAAGGTTTCGGCAGCGTTAATTGTTTTTTGGACTTGTGTTGACAAACTTAAATTCGCAGCATTATCCGCAGCGCTGTTTATTTTTAATCCTGTTGCCATACGCTGCGAATACAATAATAAATTTTTATTATGCTTCCCTAGTTGAATACCAATAGAGGTACCCAAGGAACCATTTCCAATACTTAAAACCAATTAAACAACAACCTGAAATTATTAAGTGAGTCAACCTATATAATTATTTTAACATTTTGTATAGTCAATTCAACCCTAAATCATAGATATGGACGGGCTTGGGCCTATTTTTTCAAACTTAAGTTCGGGTTTGAAAGAGGGGGATTTTTTGTTATAATTAAATTTATAAAAAAATATAAGAAAGGCAAAGAAATGACTAAAAAAGTTTTTATACCTGAAGGAGCTGTTATAGTAGGTCCTTATTCTCCCGCCGTTGATGCAGGCGAGCTTATTTATTTTTCAGGGCAAATACCGATTGATTCTGTAACAGGCAAAATAATAGAAGGCGATATAAAAGTTCAGACAGAACAATGTTTCAAGAATCTTTCAGCAGTTCTTGATGCGGCAGGCGTAACCTCTGACAATGTGGTCAAAACTACGGTATATTTGATTGATATGGCTGATTATGCCGCTGTAAATGAAATATACGGAAAGTATTTCAACGCGCCTTACCCTGCGCGAACAGCTATTGCTGTAGCCGCACTTCCTTTGGGCTCAAAAGTTGAAATAGAAGTTATTGCAAAAAAATAATTAATCAAAAAATTTTTTTTTGAGAAAAATTTTTATCGGGGAAATTGGAATTTGAAAGAACAATTTGCTGATATTCAGCCTTGTCAATATTAAGACCTGTTATTTTTAGTTCTTTTTTCTTTTTTTTAGGGTTTTTAGAAGAATTTTTATTTATCATTTTTCTTTGGCAATCTCCGCTTTTAATTTTTTTTGCAAAGTTAAAGCTGAATAATATCTTGGACTGTCTTGAGGAACAAGTTTAAGATAATTTAGAGCAACTTTATAATTTTTTTGTCCCGAATAAATTTCTGCTATTTTATATGCTGCTTCTTGATTGTAATTATCAAGTTCCAAGATTTTTTTATAAGCCACAAGAGCTTTAGGTAACTCTCCTTTGTATTCATAAAGAACAGCCAAATTATAATAAGAGTCTATAAAACTGGAATCGGCGGAAACAGCTTCTAAAAAGCATTCTATGGCATTGTCGTATTGTTTTTTATTGTAAAAGCATACGCCTTCATTATGTTTTTTTATTGCCAAAGGTTGATACTGCTGAGCAAAAATTTCCTTGGAACTAAAAACAAAAACAAAAAATATAAAAATTACGATGAGTGTTTTTTTCATATTTTTCATTATATAATGGTTTTTATTTTAACTCAATCATAGTATAATCAAAAACAGATAAGGTTTTTACCTGATTAAAAATAGGAGAGAAGAATATTGCAAAAGCAAATGGCGGATGTAATTATAGTAGGAGCAGGATTTGCAGGTATTAGTGCGGCAATGGTTTTAGCTCGTGCAGGCAAAAAAGTTGTAGTAATTGAACGTGGAACTTTTGCAGGCAGTAAAAATATGTTTGGCGGTTCAATTTATGCTCAGCCAATGGCGGAAATTTTCCCGAATTTTTGGGAATCAGCCCCGATAGAAAGATGCAACACCGAGCATCGTTACGCGCTTTTAGGAGAAGATGACGGTACGGTAATTTCATACAAAAATCAAAAGCATGCTACTCATTACAACAGTTTTACAGTAATAAGAGCCAAATGGGACAGATGGTGCGCCCAACAGGCAAAAGAAGCAGGAGCTTATATCGTAACTGAAACTCTTGTAAAAGAAGTAATAGTCGAGGAAGGTAAAGTCGTAGGTATCAGAACTGAGCAAGAAGATTTTTACGCTCCGATTACTATTATTGCTGACGGTGTAAATTCTCTTTTGACAAAACAATTGGGGCTAAAGAAAAATATTCGTCCTGATGAGGTCGCTCTCGGTATAAAAGAAGTTATTTCTATCGATAAAGAAAAAATTCAGGAACGCTTCAATCTTGATGAAAAATCCGGCGTAATTTATACGATTTTAGGGTCATCAATGGCGGGAATGTTAGGTTTAGGGTATATTTATACCAATCTTGAAAGCGTCACCATAGGTCTTGGCGTATGCTTAAAAGATTTACAAGAAAAAAATCTTAAACCATATGAGCTTTTAAATCAGTTAAAAGAGC
Organism: Cyanobacteria bacterium OH_PDB_112; assembly: GCA_023457295.1. Taxonomy (GTDB): domain Bacteria; phylum Cyanobacteriota; class Vampirovibrionia; order Gastranaerophilales; family CAJFVJ01; genus JAEWLZ01. Next base: position 6,428 of record JAEWLZ010000194.1, on the reverse strand, counting down.
ATCCTGTAATAAAACCTCTCATTAAAGACGGTGATTTGAAAGAATATTCGGCTCATTTGATTCCTGAAGGCGGATATAATTCTATGCCCAAAATATACGGAAATGGTTTTATGGTGGTCGGTGATGCCGCAATGCTTGTTAATAATGTTCATTGGGAAGGTTCAAACCTTGCTATGATGAGCGGAAAATTCTCGGCTGAGGCGGCAATTTATGCACTTGAACAAAATGATTTTACAGAGCATTCTTTGGAGCTATATTATAAAAAACTTAAACAAAGTTTTGTAATGGAAGATTTAAAAACTTATAAAGATGTTATTCATACATTGGGTGAAAATTCCGAATCATTCTTAGGCTTCTATCCTCGAAAAATAAATGAATTCTTTGATTTGTTTACAACGGTTGATAGTATTCCCAAAAGACAAAAATACCGTGAGTTCTTTAAAAGTATTTTTGGGCAAAGAAGCTTTTTAAAACTTCAAGCCGATGTGTATAAATTATTAAAACTTGTATGGGGGGTTATTGTAAAATGAGCGATATAAAAGGTGTTCCACAAAATTTGGATGACAAACTCGCATCAGTAAAATATAATCCTTGTGATAAAACTCATTTACAGCCAAATCAGGAAAATTGCAAAATTTGTAAAACTCGTCCTTGTGTTTCATTTTGTCCTGCCCATGTTTATGAATGGGATGAAGAAACCGAGAGAATTCTTGTTGGCTACGAAAATTGTTTAGAATGCGGCGCTTGCAGAATCGGTTGCACATATCAAAGTATTGAATGGGCATATCCTGAAGGCGGTTGTGGAGTTACTTTTAAGCTTGGCTAAAAGGAGTGTGAATTATGTCAGAATTTAGACGCTGGTACGATCAGGACCCTATTTTATCCCGTTCTATGAGGATTTTGGAAAAATCTGATGATCAGGATCAGATTAAAATGTCCATTAACCTTATTAAGATTATTATTGAACATAATATTGAAGCTAAGTCTTTTGCTTCAATTGAAGATATTATGGAAGCTGTAAATGACGGGATAATAGAAAAAGGCAATGCTCGTTGGTACGATATGGATAATACAGTAAGAACCGCAATTCATATGCTCGAAAATTGCAGTACAGAAGATAGGTCTGAAATTTCGAAAAAAATGGCGGCTATGATTGTCGATAAATTTAATGAAGAAGATGACGAAGATGTCGATTTTATGGATGAAATAGAAGAGCTTGGCGAATTTTTATACTAATTTGTCAAAAAATTTCTTATTTAGCATAAAATAATTTTTTTAGTCTTTATTTCTGTATCCAATCCCTGCTCTATATCCCGATACGGAATACAAAACAGGTAATGTCGGTGCTATCCAATTTAGCCCTGAAATAACCGCAACAGTTGATATATCATCAACATGTAAACCGACATCAAGCAATTCAGGCGTTCTTTCAGAATAAAGAGATTTATCGTTTAGATGGTTTTTTTTACCGTGCTCAGGATTTTTATTTTTGCCTAAAATCGGGTCAATAAATTTTTTGCCAATGAAGTTTGCCATAGCGCTTCCACCCAGAATTCCCATTGCAACAATACCTCCCGTCATTCCTGCGGCTCTTGCGACTTTGGATTTAATTTTCATTTTTTCCATTAAGCTTAAAGCTAAGGCAGCGCCTACGTTGCATAGGAAAATATTGGCAAAATATTGATAAGTACCTTCTTTTATTTTATTGGGAATCTTATCTTTCCATTTTTTATCTGTAATTTTGTCGCCGATTATACCTCCTGTAATACCTCCAAATACAGGAACTAATCCCATTAAAGATAATTTGCCTATTTCTGTATAAATTTCTTTTGAATTGACTGTTTTTGTTTCGGGAATAAATTTATGCAAAAATATTTTGCCTGTACCTGTATTTTCCATATTTTTATATAATATTGAAATCTCTGAATGATTTAATACTTCTTGTTTTGATTTTTTAAGTATTAATTCCGTATTTTTATCATAGCTATTATTCCTTAAAAATTCATCTACAATTTTTGTTTGATTTTTTTTAACTTCCGCAGGAGATATTTGTTCCATCAAACCTTTAAATCCTTTGAAAATTTCTTTACCGTTAATTTTAAGAGGTTTTAAGCCCTTTGCTGCAATTATTGCAGAAGCTACGGTTCCAATCATCACGCAAATATTTTGAATAAAAACTTTATTTTTTTCAGATGGAGGCGCTTTATAAGTATTTATTCCTGTTATTAAAGCAGCTCCGCCACATAAAACAGCAGGCATAGCTTTTGAAAACTTTGCCGTGAGCAAAGGCTGATCTAAATATTTTCCTGTTATTTTTATTTTTGATACTAGCAAAATGTTTCCCTTTTGATACAATGTTTGGAATAGCCAACAATTTTCATAAAAAATTTTATTCCTCAAAAAATTCTTTATGAAAATTCAAATAATTTTCAAGATATAGTGCATCCTGATTAATATTTTTTTTGTGATATTCAATGAAAGAGGTAAAATGCCGAACAGTTTCTTTGTCTAAAACATGTTCAACCTTACAGGCTTCCTGATCAGCATTTTTTTCGGAAAGACCTAAAATTTTATTAAAAAATTCTTTTAAAGTATCATGTCTGAAAATAATATCTTGAGCTACTTTTTCTCCTTCTGGAGTTAATGATAAAACATCATAACGTCCATAATTTACCAGATTTTTCCCTGCTAAAACTTTTAATGCTTCAGTCACAGATGAACGTCCCACTCCTAATCTTCTTGATATTTCTATTGCTTTAACGCCTTGTTTTTCTTGAATAATATTATAAATACACTCCAAATAATCTTCCAAACTGGCAGATATAGTTTGTTGAGCAATTTGTTTCGCCATTTTTAATCCTTTTATTTATTAAAAATTGTACGGTAAGCCAAACATTTTGTCAATTATAAAAATGTCAAAAAATTATACTTAAAAATTTAAAATAATTTTTAGTATTTTTGCGAAATTAGTCTGCTCAAATCAGAAACTTGTTCTTTAAGTTCAAGATTTCTTTGCATTTCTTGGCGGATTTTTTCAAAAGAGTACATAATTGTTGTATGTTTGCGCCCGCCAAAACAGCTTCCGATAGATGGAAAACTTGCTTTTATCAAATCACGGGAAAGATAAACTCCTATTTGTCTTGCATGAGCAATTTCTTTTGCTTTGGAAGTACTTTTTAGAGCCTCTTTTGAAATTCCGAAAAATTCGCCGGTTGCTTCAATAATTTTTTCAATACAAAGTCCTGTTTTTGAACCTTCAACTCTTATAACACTTCTTGCGGTATCCAAATCAACAGGCATATTGTTTATGCTTGAATAGGCCATAAGTCTGTTTAAAGCACCTTCAAGTTCACGAACATTGCTTTGATATGCGCTTGCGATATAACAAATTACATCTTCAGGTATTTGCATATTTTCTTTTTCTGCTCTTTTTCTTAAAATAGCAGCTCTTGTTTCAAAATCAGGAACTTGAATATCCGCCAAAAGTCCCCACTCAAAGCGGCTTCTGAGTCTATCTGTCAAAGTAGGAATAGCTTTAGGGGGTCTATCACTCGTTATTATGATTTGTTTACCTGAATTGTAGAGATATTCAAAGGTATGGAAAATTTCATCTTGAGTGTGTTTTTTTGATTCCAAAAATTGAATATCATCAATCATAAAAACATCAACATGACGATATTTATGTCTGAATTCCGCCATTTTTGAGGTTGCACTCGCACCTGAGCGAATATTATTTACAAGCTCATTCATGAAGGCTTCGGTATTGGTATATCTGACTTTTAAATTAGGATGATTAACCAAAATATAATGACCGATAGCTTGCATCAAATGCGTTTTTCCAAGTCCTGAGCCACCGTATATAAAAAGCGGATTGTGATTTTTTGCAGGATTTTTGGCAACAGCCATAGCGGCATTGTATGCAAAATTATTATTAGTTCCCACCACAAAAGAGTCGAAGGTATATTTAAGGTTCAAATTGCATGACATACTGCGCATTGCGTTGATTTGAAACTCGTTTTCGGGTTTTTGAGGTTGTAAATCAGGCATTACCGTTGTGGGTTTTTCACGTTTAATTTCAATAGGCTTACGTTCTGTAAGATTACGTTCCGGCAAATCGGCATCTTTTTTAAGAATAATCTCGAGATTATGCTTGCGTCCTGTTACCGATTTTATGGTTTCTCCGATAAGTTCTTTGTAATTTTTTGAAATCCATTCACGGCTTAAAGTGTCATTTGTAGCAATGGTAAAAGTCTTTTTTTCTATTGAAACGGGTTCAATAGGTCTAATCCAAGCTTCAAATTTTGAATGCGGCATATCTTCGCCGAGATTCTTTAATGTTTTATTCCAAATTTTTTCTAAATCTTCTCGATTTTGCTGAAAAGTTTTATCCAAAGCAGCTTCGGACATTTACTCCTCCCATTCCTTCGTGTTATGGTCTGATACATTCCCTATTAAAGAGGCTATATTTGGCTTTGAACATTGTCAAAACCTAGATCTTGCCTCAAGTCTTTCATTTTTTGTGTTCTATTATTGTATAACAAAGAAGCTTTTTTGAGCTAAAAAATTTTAGAATTTTAACAATTCTTTTAATTTGTACTCAAAGACTGTCGGAGAGGCAATAATAGATGATTTTGATATGTAATCGGTGTTAAGATTCTTTGCTACTTCTTTAATATTATATACGGCGGAAATTATAATTATTTTAGTTTTAGAACACTTTTTTGAATTTAAAAGTCTTTTTATAAGCCAAATTCCGGCATAATCTTCACTATCCACATCTTCCATTTGCATATCTGATAAAATTACATCATAATAATTTTCTTCTTTTGCTAAAACCTTATTAAGTCCTTCAAAAGCACTTGTTGCAATGTCAATTTCAGCTTCGGGCATGGCATTTTGAATATTTTGATAATGAAATTTCACCCAGTCAAACCCATCATCTACAATCAAAAAACGCATGATTAAATTTCCAAATAACTGTGCGAATATATTTTTTTATTTAATAAAATTTGTGCTGTTTTATAAATTTTTACAGAACTCTCGTCTTTTTTTTCATATTCAATTTCATCCAACTCGCTGTAATTTTGCATCATTTCATATAAATCCAAAATCAGTTTATCGGAAGGTGTTTTGGTAGTTGAAGTACTTATTATTTTGTTAAATTTTATAAGCTCTTCATCACAACCGTCAGCAATAGCGGATGTAAGTCCGCATCCCATAGCTAATACCGCAAAAACTTGATTTATTAAAGGTCTTATTTCCTTTGGCGAACCGTTTGAAATGTTTGAAAGACCCACAACGCTCAAAACAGGAGGATCAAAAGCTTCCCGTGTCATTCTTATTGTGTCAAAAGCTTCAAGAGCTTGCTCTTGCGCAACACCTATAGGCAAAACAAGCGGGTCGATAATAATTTTATCAGATGAAACACCTTTTTCTAGAGCAGTTTCAACAATTTTTGATGCAAGTTCGTATCTTTCATCAGCAGTTTTTGGAATACCGCCTTCTGAAAGAGTCAAACCTATCAAGTAGCTATCAAACTCTGCCGCTAAAGATGTTAATTTTTCAAGGCGTTCATCGTCCGCGTTTGTACTGTTAATTATACATTCTGAAGGTTTTTTGACATTTTCAAGAGCAGATCTCATTTCTGAAAAATTTGTGGTATCAAAGGAAAAGGGTTTATCACAAACAGGCTCTAAAACTTCTAAAAGCCACTTCATGGTGCCTTCTTTATATCTTGCGGGACCGATATTTAAGTCAATCCAATCAACATTTTTGAGCTGTTTTTGCGCAAGTTCGATGATATATTTTTCATCTTTATTATCGATGGCTTCACGTGTTTTTTTAGAAATTATATGGATATTTTCGCCTATTATTTTCATTTTTTCTCCTTTTGTAAATGATATAAATTTAAAGTATTTTCAAGGAGCATAGCAATCGTCATAGGACCGACTCCTCCGGGAACTGGAGTTATGAAAGATGCTTTATCTTTCATATCTTCAAAATCGACATCTCCTTCAATTTTTCCTTCAGAATTTTTTGAAATTCCTACGTCAATAACAACTGCTTTATCTTTAATCCAGTCTTTTTTTACAAGTTTTGGTGAACCAACAGCGGATATTACTATATCGGCTCTTTTTGTAATTTCGGGAAGGTTTTTGGTCTTGCTGTGAGCCATCGTAACAGTTGCATTGAGTGCTAGAAGCATCAAAGATAGAGGCTTTCCGACAATATTTGAGCGACCTATTACTACCACATTTTTACCTTCCAAGCTTACACCGTATGCTCCTAGCAATCTGATGACACCCTTTGGGGTACAAGATTGCGCATAGGGCTTGAGTCCGATTGCTAGTTTCCCTATATTTTCAGGGTGAAACCCGTCGACATCTTTTATCGGAGATATTTTTTTTAGTATTTCATAGGTATTAATG
>JAEWLZ010000193.1 GCA_023457295.1 Cyanobacteria bacterium OH_PDB_112 | reverse complement strand
GGTCAGCCCCCATGGCGTTGCGTCGCAGGTGGATGGGATATTTCGCAGCGTTCAGTTGTTGGCGGTGAGGCAGTTCTCGCGGGCGGTTTGTCAACAAGTTACAGCGGATTCATCATTCGGACACTTTTACGCAATAAAAGTATTGCATGGCAACATTGTCATCTCGGTGATATTTTGTGACTATTTGGTGATGATTCCATATTCGTTTTGTGTTCCTCCGGGTGCGTGAAAGTCTGGAAATTCTTATGTTATAAGCAATTGCGGCCGCGTTGGTTTACCTCTCCGGCTCACGGGCTCGCCGTCTGTCAGCGCTTCAAGCCGGCGGCTTGGGGCATGGAAAGCAAAGAAACCCTTGCGAAACAATGGTTTCCTTGCAGCAACCACGCCGTGACAGTTGCCGGAGGAGCTCGTTTTCACCAATTGACGAGCAACGAAAAATCCGTTATTATGTTACCGATGTCACTACCGGCACCATGAACAGGTGAGGCGATTATGTACAAAATTCTGATTATTGATGACGAACAGCGGATTGCCAACATGATTTCTGACTTTTTCAAAGCCAATGGTCATCAAACCATCGTGGCCTACGACGGACACGTTGGTTTCTCGTTGTTTGAAACCGAAACGCCCGATTTGATCATTCTGGACATCAAGCTGCCAAATACCGATGGTTTTACGCTGTGCCGCAGGATCCGCAAGGTTTCCGCTGTACCCATCATCATTTTGACCTGCCTGAACACGCTGGAGGATCAGCTGTTTGGCTATGAGCAAAAAGCGGATGATTATGTTACCAAGCCGTTCAACCCGGAAGTGCTGGTAGCCAAGGCGGAGGCCATTCTGGCGCGCATCGCCACCACCCAGTCCAACGCCCGGCCCGGCCAGGAGGTGCTTTTTCAGTATGGGGGCATCTGCCTGCGTGTGGAGCAGCGCTCTGTGACCGTGGAAGATCAGCCTATTGAGCTGGAGCCCAAGCAGTTTGACATCCTTCACCTGCTGCTGATGAACCGCAACAATGTGCTCACCCGGGAGCAGATTTTGCGCACCATATGGAAATATAACTATCTGGGAAACATCCGCGTTGTGGATACCCAGATCACAAAGCTTCGCAAAAAGCTCGGCGCCAAGGCGCAGATGCTGGAAACCGTTTCCGGCATGGGCTACCGTTTCCGTTACAAGCCCTGAACACCAACTCGATTCCATCAGGAGGGCGCCCCCTATGCGAAAAAAAAGAAGCCTTGCCGGCACCCTGCTGTTGCTAAACCTGAGCTTGTTTGGGGTGCTCTTCCTGCTGATGATTGGTTTCCAGAGTGTCTTTCTTACGTCCCTCATCGTAAACGGAGCCAAATCCGATATGGAAGCGCGCGTGCGCAATGTGGCCTCTCTGCTGGCCGCCCATGCGGATGAGGCGGTAAGCGCGCAGATTGAAGCCGCGAAGGAGCACGGCATCCGCATCACGGTGACCGATAGCATGATGACCGGCTTCCTGGGTTTTGACCTTAGCTCCACCCAGTATCCCGTGGATGTGCGCGCCGACGATGGCACGCTTTATCACGTGATGATCGATGGACTTCCCGAGGCCATCGCCGCGGAGCTGCACAAAACCGACAACATCTCCTTGCAAGGCATGATGATGCCCGATGGCACGAACATCGTCATCCCGTTCTCCCTCCTCACGAACAGCCAAGAGGCGCAAGGCACAATGGAAGCGCCTACGGTCAGTATGCACTCCGTCCCGGTGATGGGAAACGATGCGCAGGCATCTCCACCGCAGGAAAACCTGTTGCCCATCCTGCACGGTGGGGATACCATGGTGTATCAATTGGTCACAAGCGACGCCCAGGGAGCGGCCGCGGCCACTTCCCAGCTTGCTCCCGTTGGCGTCAGCTTTCACGGCACCATCGTATCTGATGTACCCGTGCGTGATACTCAGATGCTGGCGCAGCAGAGTGCCATGGTGGGGGTTACCATGCGCAAGCTATCGCTGAACTGGAACCTGGGGGATGCCGGCTATGAAACCGTGCCCGATGATGCCACCGCCGGCAGCTTCGAAACCGCCATCATGCGCGTTCCCGAGCGGGAAGCCTACATTGTGTCCAGCGTTTCGCTGCTGTCGGCCAAACAGATCACCCACATGCTCAACCAATACGTGCTGGTGGCGTTTCTGCTGTCCATCGGTCTGTTGGCGCTGAGCACGCCCTACTATTACTACAAGGTAGTTCGTCCACTGCAGCGGATGAAGCAGTTCACCGCTACGCTTTCCAATGCCTCGTTTGATAGCACGCTGACGTTGGACGCGCCTTTGGAGCTGACCGAGCTCAGCCAATCGCTCAGCAGCCTGTCGACTACGATGGGCAAGCACGTGAAGGGGCTCCAGGCTGAAACCGACGCCATGCGGCAGGAGCACGTGCAATACCAGGAAGCGATCACGGCCTCGCAAACGCTGTTAGCAAGCCTCACCCATGAACTGAAAACGCCCCTGACCATCATCAATGGGTATATGCAGGGGCTCAAAAAGGGTATCTACTCGGCGGGTGACAGCCAGCAAAGCTATGCCCTGATTCAGGAGGAGATCGACCGCGCCAACCGGCTGATCTCGGAAATGATCACCATGTCCCACATGAATCACTTCCGGCTGCTTTCCACCCGGAAGCAGTTTGATCTCACACGGCTGTTCC
>JAEWLZ010000192.1 GCA_023457295.1 Cyanobacteria bacterium OH_PDB_112 | reverse complement strand
TTTGGTTTGATTCGAAGCTTGTTTTGTTTGCCCTGCCTTAAAAAATCCATTAACAATATCGTATTGTTTACGTTTTTTTTCATCACACAAAACATCATAAGCTTCCGTCAACTCTTTGAATTTTTGTTCGGAAACTTTATTACCTTTATTGGTATCAGGATGGTAAAGTTTTGCCAACTTACGATATGCGGATTTTATTTCATCGATTTTTGAATCAGGAGAAATTCCAAAAAGTTTATAAAAATCTTTTCCAATATAATTCTTCATACAACTATTTTAGTTGAATTCTAAAAAAATTCAAATATAGTAACCACAAACTCCTTAATTTATGGTTTAATAGTATTGTTCAAGGAATTTTTTACGGGTGAAAAGATGAATAAAGCTGTAAATATAGGTATTTTAGGTTTAGGAACAGTAGGAAGCGGAGTAGTAAAAAGTCTTTCACTATTTCCTCAAATAAAAATCAAAAAAATAGCAGTGCGCAATCTTGAAAAAAAACGTACTGTAAATATATCGGAAGAAATTTTGACATCTAATGCACTAGGTGTTGTAAATGACCCTGAAATCGATATAGTAGTCGAACTTATCGGAGGAATAACACCCGCATTTGAACTTATAAAAACAGCGCTCTCTAACGGTAAGCACGTAATAAGCGCAAATAAAGAACTTATCGCAAAACATGGTAAAGAACTTTTTGAACTTGCGCAAAAACATAACGTTGTTTTCTTATATGAAGCAGCTGTCGCAGGTGGAATACCTGTAATTTCAACCCTGAAAATTGCTTTGATCGGGAATAAAATCAAAAGGATTGAAGGGATTTTAAACGGAACAACAAACTATATTTTGACAAAAATGACCAATGAAGGTGCGAGTTTCAATATAGTTCTTGAAGAAGCTCAAGCGCTTGGCTATGCAGAAGCTGACCCGACAGGTGATGTTCAGGGGTATGATGCAATGTACAAAATAGCTATCCTTGCATCTATCGCTTTTGGAAAAAGGGTTGATATAGACAAAATTTATCGCGAAGGAATTGACAAAATCACCCCCGCTGATATCAGTTGCGCAGCAGATTTGGGATACAAAATAAAACTTATCGCACTTGCTCAAGAAGTTGAAAATAAAGGCATTGATGTCAGAGTTCATCCTATGCTTATACACAAAACTCACTCTATGGCACACGTAAACGATGTCTTAAATGCTGTCGTAATAGAAGGAGAACCCGTTGGAAAAATTACACTTTCAGGCCCAGGGGCAGGAGAATTCCCTACCGCAAGTTCTGTTATGGGCGACCTTGTAGCACTTGCCACAGAAATGTGTGTTACAGAAAAACCTTTATCAATGTTCCGCTGCAAACATGAAGACTATGCTAATTTGGTAAATATTTTAGAAACTCAAAATAAATATTTCATTCATATAATTACGCAAAACAACCCCGGCGTTATAGGTAAAATCGGCGTAATTTGCGGAAAATACAACATAAGCCTTGCCAGTCTTCTTCAAAGAGGTATTTTGCCTGACGGAACGGCAAGGATTATAATGTTAACAGAGGAAGCTCAGGAAGCAGATATCAAAAAAGCTATCGAAGAGCTAAAAGCCAATAAAAGTATAAAAGAAATAGTAAATGTAATAAGGGTAAACTAATGCAAACAAAAACAAACCACTATCAAGGACTTATAAATAAATACAGAGATTTTTTACCAGTTTCGGACAAAACTCCTGTAATAACAATCAATGAAGGAAATACACCTCTTATTGAAGCCAAAAATCTTGCAAAAAAAATCGGATTAAATGCGGAAATTTATCTTAAGTATGAAGGAGCAAATCCGACAGGAAGTTTCAAAGACCGCGGAATGACAATGGCGGTTTCAAAAGCAAAAGAAGAAGGTGCAACCGCAATTATTTGCGCCAGCACAGGCAATACCAGCGCAGCTGCTGCCGCCTACGGAGCAAAAGCGGGACTTAAAACTTTTGTACTTATACCAGATGGTTATATAGCTCTTGGTAAACTGGCTCAAGCTATGATGTACGGTGCTGAAATCATTGCGATTGATGACAATTTTGATAAAGCTTTGGAAGTTGTGAGAGAGCTTTCTGAAAAATATCCTATTACGCTTGTAAACTCTGTAAATCCTTACCGAATTGAAGGACAAAAAACAGCCGCATTTGAAATTGTGGAAGCACTTGGCGATGCTCCCGATTATCTGTGTATTCCTGTTGGAAATGCAGGTAATATAACAGCTTATTGGAAAGGCTTTAAAGAATTTTATGAAAAAGGTTTTGCCGCATCAAAACCCAAAATGTACGGATTTGAAGCAGAAGGTGCTGCTGCCATTGTTCGCGGTGAACGCATAATGAAGCCTGAAACTTTTGCAACCGCAATCCGCATCGGCAACCCGGCAAGCTGGCAACAAGCAGAAGCCGCTCGTGATGAGTCAAACGGTATTATAGATTTTGTAACAGAAGAAGAAATAGCAGAAGCTTATCAGCTTTTAGCTTCCACTGAGGGAGTTCTAGCAGAACCGGCAAGTTCTGCTTCTGTTGCGGGTTTAATCAAAGCTCACAAAGCGGGACTTGTCAAAGAAGGTTCAAAAGCGGTATGCGTGCTTACAGGCAACGGGCTTAAAGACCCTGATTCCGCAATGAAATACTCTGCAAGCGAAATCAAAAAAACAACTGCAAAAATCGAAGATATCGTAAAAACTCTAAGCTTATGAAAATATAAGCAAAACTAAAATTACCGTATGAAAAATCGTCAAAATTAATAACGGTATATTAAGGTGGATTTGCGCCTTAATAGCCGAGAAAACTTTTTTTGCCATCTTCTCCCCTGTAAAAAATTTTTCGTGTTGCTATATCGTGAAATATCCAGTCAAAAATTCCAATTCAACAGTCGGGCAATTTAGATTTTTGATAAAATTACCCGAAATTCTAATTTTAAACAAACTCAAAAACTGTAATTTCAGCTTTAGCGTTAATTCGGGGTGTATGAATAAAAAATTCCCGGTTCAAAATTCGGGGCTTAAAAACCACATTCCCCACACCTCTATTTACATACAAAAGGCTCTCGTCCTTTTTGTACATACCTTCCAAATAGTCAAAATTAAAAATTTTACTACATAAAAATTTTAAAAAGCCGCATTTAATCTGCCCGCCATGAGTATGTCCCGATAATATAAGAGTCGGAGAATATTTGTATGTCTCCAAAAAAGTAATAGGATTATGGGCAAGAACTATATCATCCGGCTCAATAGCAGTATCTTTATAAGAAATTTGTCCCTCTTCAAAATCATCAAGCCCCGCAAAACCTATCTTATGAAAATTAAAAAAGACTTCCTCTCTACAATTTTTCAAAAGAGTAAAATCACTGGCTTTTAACATCTTTTCAACTTTTTTTCCGCAATCATTATCCGCATAATCATGATTTCCCATGCAGGCATATTTATTTATTTTTGCATCAATTTTTTTTAAAAAATCTCTCAACTCCAAAAGACACTGACCGCCGTTACAAATAAAATCCCCTGTAACAACAACAATATCAGCTTGCAGACGATTTATTCTTTCTACAATACTTTCCATTAACTCTATGTTGAATTTAGATATGTGCAAATCTGAAATTTGAACTATTTTTAGTCCCCGAAATTTTGCACTCGACTTAAGTTTTTTTACTTCCAGCTCAAACATACTTCTACTCAAAAATTATCGGTAATACATATTAGCACATCCGTCCGATTAATTTCCAACAAAGAAATGGTTTGATTTGATTATGCATGAAGAAGTTTTTAACAGGAAAAGCACAAAATTTTTACCGCCAAAAAAGACATTAATTGTTTTTCCGGATTTTATCGGTGACAGTGTTCTTTTGACGGCTTTTTTGAGAAATTACAGACGTAATTTACCTCAAAATTCAGTTGTACATATATGCGCTAATCAAACTATTGCGGCAATGCTTGAAGGAAATTCCGGAATTGATGTTATTTTTTCAAAAGATAAAATCGGAAATATTTCAAGATTTTTAAAAAAACGACAATATGATACCGCTATTATTCTTGATTTTTCACTGCCTTGGATATTCAATATTCTCAAATCCAACATCAAACAAAAAGTCATAATAGATATGCAAAGAGCAAATATACATCTTCACAAATTTTTTGGAAATCTATTTACATATGTACTTAAAACCACACCACTAAAAGATACAAAACCGCAAATAGATGTTTATTTAGATTATTTAAGCCAAATCGGTTTCAAAATTTTTGACAGACAACTTGAAGTTAAAGTCGACTTTAATGACATAAATTCAAGCAAAAAATTTATTAAAAATACCGATAAAAGAAAGGTTTTTTTGCATTTGGGAGCAAGTATTTATTCCAAACAGTGGGATATTTCTTACTGGAAAGAAATTGTAGACTATCTTAAAGATGATGAAATTTATATTATAGGAAGCAATACACCTCCTAATGAACTTCTTGCCGAAAATGTAATTAACCTTTGCGGAAAAACTTCAATCAAGCAAACTATTTCACTTCTTTATAATGCAAATATCTTGATTACTACCGATTCTGCTCCTGCACATTTGGCTGCGGTCGCAAAAGTTCCAAACATAATAGTTCTTTATGGTCCCACAAACTTTAAACAATGGAAGCCGCACGCACCAAATTCAAATATAATTCAACTACACGCCAATATGCCTTGCAATCCTTGCAATTTAAGGATGTGCCCACATCTTAAATGCCTTAAAGAATTAAAACCTCAAATAGTAATAGATGCCCTTAATTCTCTTAATGTCACTTGTTAAGGCTATTCATACGTTTAATTTCTTTGTTGAGCCTATAAGATGTAAACATATCAAAATTCCTTGAAGCCTTGTAATTCCTTATTGTTTCCAAAGCAGTAGTAGGCTTGGAATTAATAAGACTATCCAAAATTTCTATTGCATTCTTTATTTCATTTTCAGATGATTTGAATTTCATATAAAAAACCTTAACTTGATATACACTCATAGTATAGAGTAGTTTTTACGGTTTTTTATCCTCCAAAAAACCTAGACTCAAGTTAGCTAAACCCTACTCTTAATACCGTTTTTGACCCATTTTGAAAATTCTTGAACAGAGTAAAAGATTTCATCAGGATTTTGAGCTTCTAAAAGTTCTTTTTTAGCTGTTTGCGCCCAAGCTGCCGCGATTGTCTTTACTTTTACCTGCTTAGAATCTGTCATATCAGTAACGGAATCTCCTACATAATATGTTTCATGGGCTTCAATCCCCCATTCCTCAAGAACTCTTAAAATACAATCTGGCTTTATAGAACCAATTTCTGAACCTGTTTCAACAATATCAAAATATTTTTTTATGCCAAATTCTGATAAAGTAATACGGCAAGAATCCTCTCCTTTGCCTGTAACAAGAGCGATTTTAAAAGAATTTTGCTTCAAAGAATCTAAAACTTCAATCATTCCGTCAAAAAGCTCACAACACATAGAATGATTTTTTTGATAAACATCTAAAAACGCTTCAAAGCATTCTTCCCAATTTTGAGGATAAAGATTTTTTACGATACCTGTTTCTGAATAACCCCAAAAAGCTTCAACTTCTTCTTTTGAAGGACGATTGCCTGAAACCTTTTCAACTGCCTCTTGAAAAGACAAAAGACAAAGCGGTAGAGTATCTGCCAACGTCCCGTCTAAATCAAATATTATTCCTTTGGTCTGTTCCATTTTTACTATATCCCGTTTATTATATAAGTATATTGTAACAAAACTTAACCAAAATATAAAGTTTTATAAGTTTTTAAACGATAATGCTATCGGATAAAAAGGATACGGTGTTTCAGGAAAAATGCACGAAACTGTTGAAATTAAAGACGAAGTTTTAAAATCGATAGGACTTGAATTGATGTTCTGCACTCCTCAAAGATGCAAAAATTGCGATGGAATTTCAACTATCGAGATTTCCAAAAGGCTCGGACTAAAACCTGAAATTGTTAAAAAGAAACTGAAAATCCTCTTTGACGCGGGAGTAATTCGCTCTATCGGAATAAACCCAAAACTTTGGAAATTTGATGATTATTCTTTCCAAAGAATGAATATAGAAGACCCTTATTACAGGCTTTTGAGCGATTTTTCGGATGTGGATTTTGATAAATATTTTGAGTATTAAAAAATTACGGATGTGGAGTCAAAACAAGGCGATGAGACTTGTTTTGCGAACTTGACGAGAGCGACGTAAGAGTTTATGAAATAAACTCCACAGGAGCAAAAATTACTGATGTGAAGTCAAAAATCCGCAATAAAAAACTCCCAAAAAAGGAGTTAGGGGAATTTGAGTGTTAAGGAGTTGTCTTAATATATAGATGTTCTTTTTACAAAAAAGTTCCATATTTTTTTATTTTTTTTAAAATTTTTTATTTTTTGACCTATAATACTCTTATGAAAACCATAGGACTAATAAATCACGGATGCGCCAAAAACCTTATAGATTCAGAGCTTATGCTAGGAATGCTGACTGCTGAAGGATATAAAATAACTTTGGATGATAATGCTGATATCATTATTATAAATACCTGCTCTTTTATTCATGACGCAGAAACTGAATCCGTACGGTCAATTTTGGAAATGGCTCATTCCGGCAAAAAAATCATCGTAACAGGCTGTCTTCCACAAAAACATCCAGAAGAACTTAAAAAAGCCATTCCTGAAGTTTCCGCATTTTTAGGTACCTCAGATTACGGAAAAATCGTCGATGTCGTAAAAAATATTGAAAAAAATGCAGAAGCCACTGATTTTATAAACAAAAATCCTTATTATATTTATCCCGAAACTGTTGAAAGACAACAAATAACACTCGGTGCAAGTTCTTACATAAAAATAGCGGAAGGATGCGACTATCAGTGCGGCTACTGCATAATTCCAAAACTTCGAGGTTCTTATGTTTCACGCCCTATCGAAAAC
>JAEWLZ010000191.1 GCA_023457295.1 Cyanobacteria bacterium OH_PDB_112 | reverse complement strand
CGGCAATGACAAAGTATTGCGTTATGGTTACTGAGCCTGACGAAATAAAATACCACTTAGAAAAAGCCCTGTTTATTATGAACGACAGACGCCCCGGACCCGTTTGGCTGGATATACCGCTTAACGTTCAGGCGGCGCACATAGAAACAAATTGTCTAAAGAGCTTTGACCCTAACGAAGTATTTTATAAATACAGCTTTGACACTTTTACTTCCGAAGATGCAGCTGTGCTACTAAGCGACCTGAAAAATGCCAAGAGACCGGTTATTATGGGTGGCACCGCTATTGACAACGTGGGATACGGCGATAAGTTTTTGGAGTTTTGCGAAAGACTTAATATTCCTGTGGTAACCGCTTGGAATGCCCACGACCTAATGCCCGATGACCACAAGCTTTATGCAGGCAGACCCGGCACGGTAGGCACACGCGGAGGGAACTTCGTTGTGCAAAACAGCGACCTTCTTTTGGTTATCGGCAGTCAATTAAATATTAGGCAAATAAGCTATAATTATGAAAATTTTGCAAAAAATGCTAAACTTTATATAGTTGATTTTGACAGGAACGAACTAGAAAAGCCAACCATCAATCCCTACAAAAAATACTGCGTTGACTTGCGTTTGTTTTTGGACGTTTGTTTAGAAAGCAAGAATTTTTGCGCCTCGCCGAAAGCAGAGTGGATAAAGTATTGTAAAGAAGTTAATAGTTATTTCCAAACCTCTTGTGAGGGAAGGACGTGCGAAAATGGGAGAGTTAACCCCTATACCTTTATTAATAAACTGAGCAAAAAATTTGACGCCGATGACAGTATAGTATGCGGTAACGGCAGCGCGTGCGTTGTTACCTTCCAAACAGCTATAATTAAGAAGGGTCAACGTATGTGGACGAATTCGGGCTGCGCAAGCATGGGCTACGGGTTGCCTGCGGCAATCGGCTGCGCGGTAGCGCGTCAAGGCAAGCGGGTAATTTGCTTTGAAGGCGACGGAAGCTTGCAGATGAACATTCAAGAACTAATAACCGTAAGTCATTATTGCCTTAATATGAAAATAATAGTAATAAACAACGACGGCTATCATTCGATAAGGCAGACCCAAAAGAATTTATTTAAGCATCACGAAATGTGCGGTGTAAACTGTAATAGCGGTGTAGCTTTTCCGCCCCTTGACAGAATAGCTTACGCCTATAGTATCCCTTACTATAAGGCGGATAAAATGTCAGATTTGGATTCATCGGTAAATGAATTCTTGAATTCCGAAGGTTTTGCTATTTTGGAAATTATGGCAGACACCGAGCAAAACTTCGAACCAAAGCTGTCGGCAAAAATATTGCCCGATGGGAAAATAGTTTCTCCTTCGCTAGAAGATATGTATCCGTTTTTGGAAAGGGAAGAATACGAAAAATTCATAATAAAGGATTAAATATGGGTAAAATAGAATTATTAGATTGTACTTTAAGAGACGGAGGTTATGTCAACGATTGGAGCTTTGGCTCCAATACTATTACCAACGTATATTCCAGACTTAACGCAAGCGGCATAGAGTATATAGAATTGGGTTTTATTAACCAAAGCTACGGTTTTGACCGCAACAAGACGATTATGCCCCACACAAAATACCTAAAGGAAGTGTTTGACGCGCGCATAAAGCCCAAAGCAAAATTATTAGCTATGATAATAATGGGCGAAAGCGATATAAGCGGAGTGGGAAATAGGGAAGATACCCCTATCGATGCCTTGCGAATAGTTTTCAAAAAGAAAAAAATAGACGAAGCCTTTGCCTTTGCAGCGGCGTGCAGGGAAAAAGGGTATGAAATTTTTCTTCAGCCTGCTTCAATAACCGATTATTCGGAAGAGGACATGATAGGGCTAGTTAATAAGGCAAACGATTTTGCTCCCAAGGCTTTTTACATAGTGGACACCTATGGACTGCTCAATAAAAGCAGGCTATTCCATTATGTCGATATTATTGACAGGCATTTAGACAAGGATATAATAATTGGTTATCATTCTCATAATAATTATCAACTATCTTATGCTACGGCAATGGAGTTTGTGGAAAAGCCAAAGACTCACGACATAATAGTTGATTGCACTCTTTATGGTATGGGAAAATCCACAGGAAATCTCAATACAGAATTGATTATTGATTATCTCAACAAAACCAAACAAACAAAATATGACAACGACCAGGTTTTGGAAGCTATCGACAGCGAAATATTGAAGATACGCAATAGCTATTATTGGGGATATTCAGTCAACGGCTTTATTGCCGCAAGCAACGATTGTCATCCCTTGTATGTTTCTTATCTCTTGGATAAGAAGTCACTTTCGGTAGCTTCGGTAAACACCATATTAAAGCGTATTGATAAAGATAATTTGACTACTTTTAACAAGGGTCTTATTGAGAAGCTTTTCTTTGAATATCAGAGTGTGTCGGTTGACGACAAAGAGGCCATTAAAAAAATCGGTGAAAAGCTTAGCGGCAGAACGGTTTTGCTTATGGCAACAGGCTCCAGCTTAAACAATGAAAGAGATTTGATAGAGAAGTTTATTAAAAAGCACAATCCTATTATTATCTCCATCAACCACTCGCCCGAGCATTATAAACATGATTATTTATTCATTAACAATTCCAAGCGTTTTGCTCAAATGGCGCAGATAGTTAACAATAATTATGACGTAAACATTATCG
>JAEWLZ010000190.1 GCA_023457295.1 Cyanobacteria bacterium OH_PDB_112 | reverse complement strand
AGCCTGAAGAACCTAATAATGTGGTAGAAGAATCAACGGAAACGGATAATCCTGTTATTGACACTTTCGAAATAGATAATAATTTGAAATTTTTGCTTATTAAAAAAGATGACTCTTGTAATTTAGTTTGTAATCTTCAAGGTCGTGAAATTGTAATTATGAATTTGGATAAAGCGCAAAAATTTAATAAAGTAAGGAAAATTGACTCTAAGCCGGGACGCGATGTTTATATGGTAAAACTTGACAGCTGGCGTGGTTTAGTTGAAGTGAAAGAGGATAGTGTCAAGTATTTAATGGATATTTAATGAAAAATTTTTGCAGGTTTTTTTTAGTTTTTATACTTATTTTAAATTTTGCAGGATGTGGGAAAAAAGAAGCCGTAATTTCTGTAAAAACTCCTGAAATAGTATCTGTTGAGCCTGAAATTAAAAAAACCGTCGTTAAATTTTCTTCTTGGGGCTCAGAGAGCGAATTGAAAATTTTAAAATCCGCAATAATTGAGTTTGAAAAGAAAAACCCTGATATTGATGTGGAGCTGATACATATTCCGCAAAATTATTTTCAAAAATTGCATCTTTTGATAATTTCAAATTCGGCGCCTGATGTTATGTTTGTAAATAACATAAACGGTTTTAAATATTATCGCTCTGGAGTTTTTGAGAATCTTAATCCTTATTTTAAAAACAGACAGGATTTTTACCCTAATTCAATAAAAGCTTTTAGCTGTAATGATTGTATTTGGGCTGTTCCTAGAGATATTTCAAATCTTGTTATTTTTTATAACAAAGATATTTTCGATAAAAATAATATCCCTTATCCTCAATTGAATTGGACAATGGCAGAATTTTTGGCAAAGGCTCAAGCCCTTACTTCTCAAGGAATTTGGGGTTTCGGTTTTGAAAAAGATTCTTTGTTTTGGCTGCCGTTTTTGTGGAGTAATAACGCAGGACTTTTGGGAGATGATGACTGCATAACAATAGATTCTGAAAAATCAAAAGAATATCTGCAATTTTACGCGGATCTCAAAAATGTTAATAAAATAACACCTTCGGATGCTGAAAAAGGCAGTTATACAAATACACAGCTTTTTATGCAGGGAAAACTCGCTATGATTTTAAGCGGAAGATGGGTTGTTCCGAGATTCAGACAAGATATTAAATTTAATTGGGATGTTGCGCAATTTCCATACGGAAGTGTGGGGTCAGTGGTTGATGCGGATGCTTCAGGCTGGGCAATGAGTAAAAAGTCTAAAAACAAACGTGAAGCCTGGAGGCTGATTTTATTTCTTTCTTCAGAAAAAATGTCCAAAAAATTCACAAAAGACGGACTTATTATCCCTGCTCGAAAATCTGTCGCCACGTCAGATTTGTTTTTGCAAAAAAATATGAAACCTCAAAATTCACAGGCATTTTTAGATGCCATAAAAACCGCAAAGCCCACGCCTGTTACAAAAAATTATCAAAATTTTCTAAATAGGGTTTATGTGCGTATAGAGCCTGTTTTTGCAGGTACGAAAAAAGTTGATGAAGTTATTGATAATGATTTTATTGAGTTTTTACAAAAAGAGCTTTGATAAATAACCATAAAATACGCCGGTTAGGGCTATTTTTAATCCGAATTTTTTTGTGTTAAAATTTTTTTTGTAAAAAGGAATTATAAAAATGATTAATTTATTAATAAAAATATTAGGTAACGGCAACGAGCGTAAAGTAAAAAAAATCCAACCTTTGGTAGAATATATCAACTCTTTTGAGGAATCTTTTTCAAGGCTTTCAGATGAAGAATTGAGAGCTAAAACGGATGAATTTAAGGCTCGCATTGCTACTCGCAAGTTTTCGGATGATTTTAAAACAGATTTGGCTCTTGAGGCTGAGGTTTTGGATGAAATCCTCCCCGAAGCTTTCGCGGTTGTTCGCGAAGCCGGCAAAAGAGTTTTGAATATGCGTCATTATGATGTTCAGCTTTTGGGCGGAATAGTTCTTCATAGCGGACAAATATCAGAGATGAGAACAGGTGAAGGAAAAACACTCGTAGCAACAGCTCCTGCCTACCTTAATGCTCTTTCCGGCAAGGGTGTTCATATAGTTACCGTCAATGATTATCTTGCCAAGCGCGACAGCGAATGGATGGGTAAAATTTTTAAGTTCTTAGGGCTTTCTGTTGGTCTTGTTTTATCAGGAGATAATGATTTCGGCAGTTTTGAAAGAAAAAAAGCCGCATATGCTTGTGATATTACTTACGGAACAAATAATGAATTCGGATTTGATTATCTTCGTGACAATATGGCGGCAAGTCTTGAGCAATGCGTTCAAAGACCATATAACTATGCGATTGTAGATGAAGTTGACAGTATTTTAATTGATGAGGCGAGAACCCCTCTTATTATCAGCGGTCGTCTTGAACAATCCGCGCAAACATATAAGACAATGGCAAAAATTGCCCCCAAATTGTCTAAAGAAATTGACTATACGGTTGAAGAAAAAAATAAAAACGTAATTTTGACAGAAGAAGGTATAGACAGAGCTCAAGAGCTTTTGGGCATAGAAGATTTGTTTGATTCCGCTCAGCAGTATGCCCATCATCTTTTACAGGCTTTAAAGGCAAAAGAACTTTTCCATCGTGATACGGATTATGTTGTAAAAGATAGCGAAATAGTTATTGTTGATGAATTTACCGGACGTCTTATGCAGGGAAGACGATGGTCTGACGGGCTTCATCAGGCAATTGAAGCAAAAGAAGGCGTTAAAATTCAGGATGAAACTCAAACTCTTGCAAGTATTACGTTCCAAAATCTTTTTAGGCTTTATCCGAAATTGTCAGGTATGACAGGTACTGCTATGACGGAAGAAGCTGAATTCGGTAAGATTTATAATCTTGAAGTAACGAACATACCAACAAATAAAGTTGATAAAAGAAAAGATTTGACCGATGTTGTTTATAAAACTGAACGTCAAAAATATATTTCAGTTGTTGATGAAATTGTTGAAAAAAATAAACTTGGTCGACCAGTTTTGGTAGGTACAATAAGTATTGATAAATCAGAGCTGCTATCCTCTCTCTTGAAAAAACGCGGGCTTAAGCATAATGTTTTGAATGCAAAGCACCATGAAAAAGAAGCTCAAATTATATCTCAGGCAGGAAGAAAAGGCGCTGTAACAATAGCAACAAATATGGCAGGGCGCGGAACAGATATTTTGCTCGGAGGAAATCCCGAGTTTTTGGCTAAGGATTTGTTGGAGCAAAAAGGAGTTAAATCTACTGATGCGAATTATGCCGAACTTAGGCAAAAAGCTCTTGAAGAAGCATTTGAAATAACTAAAAAAGAACATGAAGAAGTGGTAGAAGCAGGCGGATTACATGTTATAGGTACAGAACGTCATGAATCTCGTCGTATTGATAATCAGCTTCGAGGCCGTGCTGCAAGACAGGGAGACCCCGGGTCTACAAGATTTTTCTTGTCATTGGAAGATAATCTTATGAGAATTTTTGGTGGTGATAAAGTCGCTGCTATTATGAGTACTCTCAATATTGAAGAAGATATGGCAATCGAATCACCTTTGATTACACGCCAAATACAATCAGCTCAGAAAAAAGTTGAAACATATCATTTCGATATGAGAAAACATGTTCTTGAGTATGATGATGTTATGAACCAGCAGCGTGAAAGATTCTATTCTCAAAGACGAAAAGTCTTGATGGGCGATAATCTTCAAGAAGAAATTTTATATATGATTGATTGTGAGATTTATCGTATTTTACATTCTTACCTGAGTCCTGAGATGTCTACTCAAGAATATGATGAAGAATCTCTTGCTGAGATGATTCGAGAAATTCATTCAGTAATTCCCCAACTTGCAGGACTTGCGGTTGAAGAAATTAAAAAACTTCCATTCAATGAAGTTTCGCAAAAGTTGCAAGACCTTGCAAAAGAAGCTTATAAGGTGCATGAAAAAAATATTGTCAGCCAATATGAAGGTGTATCTGATGATGGCGAAGAAAATATTATGCGTGTAATTGAAAAAGATATTTTGCTTCGAGTGGTAGATAACAAATGGATAGATCATTTGCACAATATTGATATGCTCAGAGAAGGCATAGGGCTTCGCGCTTACGGGCAAAAAGACCCTCTTATTGAGTATAAAAGAGAAGCTTTTGACCTTTTTAATTCTATGATGTTTGAAATTCAAAAAGAAGTCGTTTCATATCTTTTCCGTGCAAAAGTTCATGTGGAAATGTTGTCTGATGAACATCAGACAAGTTTGTCAAAAGCTATGGAGCAGTTTGTGCAAATGGCAAATTCTGAAGAAAAAATCGGACGTAATGACCCTTGCCCATGCGGAAGCGGTAAAAAGTATAAAAAATGTTGCGGAAAATAAAATGGATATAGAAGTTAAGAAAAACTTAGATGAAATAAATCAAAAACTTGCTTTTGCAAAGGAGTGTCTTTGACGAAGATGCTTTAAAGGCTGAAATATCAGAACTTGAAGCTAAAATGCAAGATCCTGATATTTGGAATGACCAAAAAAAAGCTGGTGAATTATCTCGCAAACTTAATGAACTTAAAAAAATTATTGAACAGCAAAAAGATTGGGAAAGTCTTTTTGAAGATACGCAAATTTTGTTTGAATTGTCAGAAGAGTCAGATGATAAAAGCCTTGAAAATGAAGCTTTGGAAAATATCGAAAAGCTATCTAAAGAACTTGCTCATTGGGAATTTGAACGGATGTTAAGCGGAGAATATGATCATTGTGATGCGCTTTTTACTATTAATGCCGGTGCAGGTGGTACAGACGCTCAAGATTGGGCGCAAATGCTTTTTAGGATGTATTCAAGGTATTGTGAGTCAAAAGGCTGGACGATTACAATTACTGATTCATCAGACGGCGATGAAGCTGGATTAAAAAGTATTTCAATGCAGGTTTCGGGTAAATATGCTTTTGGCTATTTGAAAGCAGAAAAAGGAGTTCACAGGCTTGTAAGGATTTCTCCTTTTAACGCTAACGGCAAGCGTCAGACCAGTTTTGCGGCTTGCGAAGTTTCACCCATTATTGATGATATTGATAAAAAAATCGAAATACCTTCTGATGAAATTGAAGTCGAAACAATGCGCTCAGGCGGTGCCGGAGGGCAAAATGTAAATAAAGTGGAAACTGCTGTTCGTGTAATTCATAAGCCTTCAGGAATAGTAATAAAGTGCCAGCAGGAGAGGTCACAGCTTAAAAATAAAGAAATTGCCATGCAGTTATTGGCCTCCAAGCTTCTTGCCATAAAGCAGGCTGAGCATGAACAAAAACTGTCAGAACTTAAAGGGGAAGCAATGGATGTGAATTTTGGCAGTCAAATTCGTTCATATGTTTTTCACCCTTATAAAATGGTAAAAGACCTTCGTACCGGTTATGAAGTTGGGAATGTTGATTCTGTTATGGACGGAAATCTTGACGGATTTATTGAAAGTTATTTAAAAAGCTGAAATTTTTGACATGTTACAAAAATTTAACATGCGTCTACTTTTTAGGCAATTTTTTGTTGGTTTTTTTTTAATATGTGTAAGCGAAGTTATTAAGGTAAAGTTATGGTTGGAATAAGTCCAGAAATCAAAAAAATAAATTTCGGAGCAGATGTATCTCCTATTTCTCTGCCAATAATTCCTGCGCCTGTTTCCAGCAATCCTATACAGGAAAGATATGGCTATATGGAGAATAATCTTTACGGAACTCCAGATAATCAGCCGCTTGAAAGATATCCGGAATATGACAGATATGTTCCTCGTAAAAACGAAGAATATAAATCAAATTTGGTTTCAGTTGCTTTAATGGCAGGTGGAATAGGTGCGGCAGGCTTTTTGCTTTTCTTGGGTATTAAAAAATTAGTTTCTAGTATAAAAAATAACAAAAAAGAACAACAACCCCAGCCCCTAATGGAAGAAACAGTGTACAGCAATAAAGACATAACACCGCCAAGAGACCGTATGGGTATAAATAGGTTTAATAAAATAGCTGATGATGCAATGAAAAAGTTTGATAATCAGGAATTTGATAAAATAAAACTTTCCAATCTCCGTGTATTATTTAGTAAAAGTGATACAGTCGAAGATAAAAAAGCGGCACTTGCTAAATTGTATGAATTTGCTGATGTCTACAAAAATAATGACCGTCAGCCACAAGTATATATTAGAATGTCTGAAGAGATAGAGCACAAAAGCGACTACATAACAGATATGTTTAGGCAAGGCAGTATAGAAAAAGTTGAACCCAAATTTATAGAAAAAATTAAAAGCTTCCAAATAATTAACGCGAATCGTTCAGGAAGGTCAGAAAGACATGATATGGTTGTATACAAAGAAGTGGAGCACGGTATCAACGGAAGTAG
This sequence comes from Cyanobacteria bacterium OH_PDB_112, assembly GCA_023457295.1. GTDB lineage: Bacteria > Cyanobacteriota > Vampirovibrionia > Gastranaerophilales > CAJFVJ01 > JAEWLZ01. The sequence goes on along the minus strand of JAEWLZ010000190.1, from coordinate 4,918 downwards.
TGTCATAGAATTAGGAAGAAAATGGTTTAGAAACGCCGGCGAATGGCTCAGGAAAATCTTCTAACCCTACCAAAGCTAAAAATAAATACGAACAAGAAAATAGACCTTATGGTCTATTTTCTTTTATAAACCCACTGGACGATGATACAGGCTTTAAAAACAGGTATTCTAATAATGTAATAAAAAACAGATTTGGGAAAACAGGGGATAGTAAGTGAGGATGGATAAAAATTTTAAATATGCCTTAGGGCTTTTAGCGGTTGTACTTGTGTTTTTTGCGTTTATGCCGAAAGCCAATGCGGTAGCGGCGACTTTGAACGGCATAGAGGTAAAACCTTTAAATGATTCGTATGAAATTACTCTTAATACAGATCAGGCTGTACCTTTAAAGACAACTTCCGTTGATGGCAATAAGATGACTATTGATTTGAAAAATATTATTCCTTCAAAATCAGTAAATACAGTCTACAACAATGCAAGCAATATAGATCATGTTTTGATTCAACCGGTGGGAGATGACTTAAGAATTACTATTCAAGGTTTGAATGTGTCATCTTCGAATGTTCTTTTGAATGCCCCAAAAGTGCCTGCAGATTTGATTGCTCCGCCTTCTACGACAGAAATTACTCTTAATAGGTCAATTGACAGCTATTCACCTATTACATCAGAAGATTCCGAAGCGGATTTTAGTGATATTCTTTCGTTGACAAATATTGATTTGAAAAATATTATGACACCTTCTGGGCTTGGTTGGATTTTGGGGCTTGGAATTATAATCTTCTTCTTATTGAGAAGCATGAGAGAAACAAAAGAACAAATTCAAAAATACGAAATTTCACCAAAAGATATCTTAAGACAAAGAGCGGAATTGAAAAAATCCACATCAGATATAGATGTGTATGCTGAAATTTCCAAAGCTCAAAATAAATTTAATGAAAGTATGAAAAGAAAGCAGTCTTTGCCTAAGCAAAATGTTTCTTTACAGAGTTACGGTATGAAAGAATATCAAAATTCTCAAGTAAATCCTTATACTCAAATATCTAAAAGACCTGCCGCCACAACACCTATTCAGCCGGCGCAAGAAGCTCCTAAACCTACTATGAATAAGCTTCAGGAAGCAGTGCATGCAATTAATCAAAGAAATGCCGCAATGCAGGCAAAAGAGGAACAGGCCGCTGCTCCTGCTGTTACAGTGAAACCTGTAATGACAAATAAAGATCTTCTAAATGCGGAAGCCAAAATGAATAATATCAGATTTTTAGAAAATATGACTCAAATTTATGAGAAGAACGGCAGAGCTGACCTTGCCCAAAATATTAGAGATAAAATAAGACAAAAAAATATATAAAATGACGAAAAAACTGTATTCTTGACTGTTTAAAAAGACCGCTAATTAAATCAGACGGTCTTTTCTTTTTTTATTATTTAAATTTTAATTTAGCAATAATTATCCTACCAGCTCGCTGTCATCAGATTCTGATGCTTTTACCATAATGGCATGTTGGATTGGTTTTTCTTTTTTGATTGTAGGATCAAAAGATTGTTCGTAACCAAACATCATATCGTCACGACCTCTTTTGCTTTGAGTTTCGTCGACAAGTTTTTTTGCCAAATCAGCTATTTCGTAAACAAGCTCATATTTGTTTTCAGCTTTTTCATTTAAGTCCCATGCTATTTTTGTAATTTGATCCATTTCAAGTTCTCCTATATGCTATTTAATAATATCATCAGCAAAATTCCATATCAAGTAGTTTCAAAAAATAACGTAAAAAGATGATTTCAAGGCGCAAAAATTAGGGTTTAATGTTATGTGGTTAGTTATAACTTTCAAGAATCGGAGTGGACATGGACATAACATCAATATTCGGTGTATTTTTCGGAATATTTTGTATTCTTCTGGGGCAAATGCTTGAAGGCGGAAACATTGGTCAGTTGATGCAGGTAACCGCGGCATTTATTGTATTCGGTGGTACAACAGGTGCGATAGTTCTTAGTTTTCCGATAGAAGATCTTAAACAGGCTATTGCAGAGATGAAACTAGTCTTTTTGACAGGTTCTGTTGATTACAATGTGGTTATAGAAAAAATAATGAATTATGCACAAAAAGCCAGAAAAGAAGGTGTTATATCTCTTGAAAGCGATGCTAAAGTAGAGCCTGATCCTTTGATAAAAATGGGATTGGAAGCTGTATCGGATGGTGCAGATCCTTCTCTTGTAAGAGAAATGCTGGAGACATATTTATCCAGGTTGGAATCTCAAAAAGCCGGTGCGGCAAAAGTTTGGGAATCTTTTGGTGGTTATTCTCCAACGGTCGGTATCATCGGTGCGGTACTTGGTCTAATTCAGGTTATGCAGAACTTGTCTGACCCTTCAAAATTGGGTGCAGGTATTGCGGTTGCATTCGTAGCAACGGTTTATGGTGTAGGTGCGGCGAACTTGATAGCAATTCCTCTCGGTACAAAAATTAAGTTTAAAGCAAAACAAGAATTTGTTGCAAAAGAGATGGCAATAGAAGGAATTATTGCTATACAGGCGGGAGAAAGCCCGACTCTTATAGAAAGAAAATTGCAGGCATATTTATTGGAAAAGAAACCCGAATCAGAATAAAAGGTTTTAAAGTATAATGGGCAAAAAACAGCACGCGGAAGAACATGAGAACTTAGAAAGATGGTTGGTATCATATGCCGACTTTATTACTTTATTGTTCGCTACATTTGTTGTTTTGTACGCTCTTGCACAGGTGGATATTAGTTCTTATGCGGATTTGCAAGATTCGATAAAAAAAGCTTTTGCCGCGCCTTCTGTTTTAGAAGGTAGTGATAATATTTTGCCGGGGCAATCTAACAGTCTTATGGATAATGGCGCAGGTGCCGGTGCAGGTGCGGGTTCTGCACCTAGTGAATCTTTTATTCCTCCTCTTATGGAATATTTAAGCGCAAAATACGAAGAAAAATCTTTTAAAGATATTCAAAGTGATATAGAAAAACTTGAAAAAGCAGGAGAAATTGAAGGAGTTGATACTATCATAGATGATAGAGGACTTCATATAAATTTGGAAGATTCCGATTTGTTTTTCCGTTCGGGAGAAGCAACGCTTAAACCTAATACTTATAAAACATTGAATAAAATAGCAGATTTGATAAAGAAAAAATTTGCTAACCATCTTATAAGAGTTGAAGGGCATACCGATAATTTGCCTATAAAATCCACTGTTTTTCCGTCAAATTGGGAGCTTTCATCAGCCAGAGCATGCGCTGTTGCGAGATTCTTTATAGAAAATAAAGATATGAGCCCTAATCTTATGGCGGCTATAGGTTATGCGGATAATAAGCCCCTTGTTCCTAACAGTTCTGAAGCTAATCGCAAAAAAAATAGGCGAGTTGAAATCCTTGTTCTTAAAAATCTCCTTGCAAAATCAGAACCCAAAGGAGATGAAACTATAAAAGGTTCTTCTCCCGAAGAAGAAGAAAAAAAGGAAAAGCTAAATTCAACTACAACTTCTGCTGTTGATTCACTTTTGAATGAAACCAAAGACCCTAGCGGGGTGATAATTATAAAAGATGATTATCAGAGTGAACGTGCCAAAGCTATGAAACAACTCCAAGAAATGGAGTCCAAAATGGAAACTAAAAAAGTTAAAAAGATTCTTCATTAATAGAGCGTGTTTACATTTCTTAATAATGAATCTTTCCCAAATATCCTTGTCGTGCCTGCAATCATGCTTGGGTCATGGTTTTTGGTTGTTTTTTCATGTTAATTAATTTGGCAATTATACAACGTATATTGTTTTTATATATTTAAGATAAAAGAGGAGAATATACAAAATGGATCCCTACAACAATCTGTGTAATCAGATAGGTGCGATGAGCGCATGTGATTATCAGAGAATGTACAATTTTAGTAATTATCCTACCGCAAATAACGGCTATTATTCCGGTACAAATTATGGAATAGGAGGCAGTGTATTTGGTTATAATACCGATATAAATTATACTGCCAATGCCGACGGTACTAGTTACTCATATTCCAATAAGCCTTCTAATCTAATGATAGGTCTTGGTATTGCCGGAGCAGTAGGTAGCGTTTTTGCGGCAATAGGAGCTGGCAAAGCAGCAGTTGAGCAGCAGAAAGCTATTCAAGAACAGCAGCAAATCCAATATGAGGCTTATCAAGAACAGTCAGCAATGCTTTGGGCGGCTCAGAATCAACAACTTGAAAAACAAAAATCACAAGAAAATATGACTAATATGATGAATATGATGATGATGATGAAAATGATGGAAAAAATGGATATTTAAAAGATTTTAATAAATATTTTTTTAGGCAGCATAAATAGCTGCCTTTTTTATTGTGTTTGCATTGTTTAAATATTAATTTGATACTTCTATTTGTTAACTTTTGTTAAGTATAAAGGATTAGCGTATCCCTTTACAGGCTTTAATCATGCTCCCTGCATGGGTTTTGAAGGTTTGAAAAATGAACGAATTTAGCAATTTTTTAAACCAAATTGTTTTTATATATTTAGGATAATATTGAGGAAAAATTAAATGTCTTATTTACCGGATAATTTATATCCTGCACCTAATGCGGCACTTAATAATGCTAATATGCTGAGCAACCAAATAAGTCAGCTAAGCCAAAGTGCTTCTTCTTGCGGTGGTTATAATAACTATAATAATTGGAATACCTATATTCCGTTCTCAACAGGAGGCAGTTATTTAACAGGAGCAACTAATCTAAATTATACCGCCAATGCAAACGGTGTAACATATAATTATCATAACGGACCGTCTACCCTTGATTATGTAAATGCGATAGGCGGAGGTCTTTCAGGTTTTGTGGGCGCTTTGGCTTCTCAAAAGGCAAAACAGGCAATGGCACAAACTCAATCTCAAGCTTTAGATTATCAATATCAAGC
>JAEWLZ010000189.1 GCA_023457295.1 Cyanobacteria bacterium OH_PDB_112 | reverse complement strand
CTGTAAAGGATGCGTAAAGTCTTCAAAGTGCTTAAAAAAGTTGAATTTAGCGATTAATTTGTCCATGAACAAAAGACCGATAATTAAAATATAGAAAAACGCGCCATACACCGCCAAAGGAATTCCTAAAAAAGTTGAGAATTTTGACTGTGCGACCCCATTGCAATCTACGACAGTATTTATGGAGCAAAAACTCCCTGTTGAGCCGCCTAAAAAATTTGCGTCAAAATAAATTTGGCTCAATTTTATGGACACAGCAAGCCCTAAAATACTCAATATAAAAATTAAAATATTTTTCATAACTTCCACCTTAATTCTATTTTAGAGTATTTATGCGAATTTTTATCCGACCAAAGTAGCATTTTTTGGAAGCACTTTATTCAACAAAAGTCCAAAAGAAATACTGTCTATGACCGCCATATAACTTGCCTCAGCTATGTTTGGGCTTACTCCTACCGTATCCCAGGTATTGTAACCGTCAGTACTTTCAATATGAACACGTGTTTTTGCCCCTGCTCCGTCTTTGCCGTCTATAATTCTGACTTTAAAATCACTTAGTTTAAAGCCTGTAATCTCCGGATAGATATTTACAAGAGCTTTGCGGATAGCTTTATCAAGAGCATCAACAGGACCGTTGCCTTCTGATACGGTATGGATTATTTCATCTTCTATTTTTATTTTTATAGAAGATTCAGCCGTAATATCATTCATTGATTCATGGAAAGTATCGGTAATCATTCTGAATCCCATAAGTTCAAAATATTTTTGACGTGTCCCCAAAACATCTGTCAGCATAAGCTCAAAAGAAGCGTCAGCATTTTCAAAAGTAAAACCTTCCCACTCAAGTTTTTTTAGATGTTCGATTATTTTAGGAAGATTTTCTTCTGATACCTTTGTTCCTAGGCGAAGTTTTTCAAGTTTTACTTTCAAAGAGGCAAGACCTGCCTGGTCGCTTACCAAAATCCGTCTTGAATTACCGACTGCGTCAGGATTAATATGCTCATATGTACTTGAATTTTTACGAACGCCGCTTGCGTGAATACCTGCTTTGTGGGCAAAAGCACTTCTGCCGACATAAGGAGCATTTTCATAAAGACGTTTATTTGCAATTTCACTTACTTGTCTTGCTGTTTCAGTAAGGTTTTGAATATTTTCCCTAATGACTTCATACCCGAGTTTTATTTGCAAATTTGGAATTATGGAGCAAAGATTTGCGTTTCCGCATCTTTCCCCATAGCCGTTTATTGTTCCCTGAACCTGAATAGCTCCCGCTTCTATTCCTGCTATTGAGTTTGCAATTGCCATATCCGAGTCATTATGGGCGTGTATTCCTATTTTTGCATCAGGTAAAAAATCTTGTACGATTTTTGTGATTTTATAAATTTCTGTATTGATGCATCCACCGTTAGTGTCACAAAGAATGATTCTGTCAGCTCCGGCATTGTGGGCGGATTCTATTGTCTTTAGAGCGTATTCGGGGTTGTTTTTGTATCCGTCAAAAAAATGTTCCGCATCGAAAAAAACTTTTTTGCCGAAGGATTTTAGGTATTTAACGCTATCAAAAATCATAGCAAGATTTTCTTCATTAGTTGTATTAAGAGCTTGTTCTACATGAAAATCCCAAGTTTTTCCGAAAATAGTTATAACTTCTGTTTCTGATTCTAAGAGCCCTTGAAGTATTTTATCCTCGGCTGCTGAAACATTAGGTCTGCGGGTACAGCCAAATGCTGCAATTTTACTGTTTTTGAGGGTAAGTTTTCTTACTTGATTAAAAACTTCTATATCTTTAGGATTAGAACCCGGCCAACCTGCTTCAATATAATCAACGCCTAAATTGTCTAGTATAGAGATTATTTTTAGCTTGTCATTAACCGAAAAAGCAATACCTTCCGATTGTGCGCCGTCTCTTAAAGTTGTGTCATATATTTCTATTTTTCTCATTTATAGCTCCTTATTAAACCATTTTATCAAGTCAACAGGTTCTTTTTCGGTAATTATTTTTTTATCTCCCGAATATATGTAAGAAGCTTCACGGGTAATTGTCAATCTATTTTCAAAATTTTTCATTTTTTCATTCATATCAGTTGTCATAAGACTATGATTAATATTTCCGTAATGTATGAATAGATTGTTAAAGTCTAATCTTTCAAGACGTTTGTTCCATTTTTTTTCAATAATTTCGGGATCTTTTTCATGAGGAAAATCTATAAATATATCATCCATTGTTATTCTGCAAAAAGTACCAATATGCTCATAACCAGATATGGGAGTTATTTCAAGGGGAGCATTTAAATAATGGTTTAAATTTTCAACAAGTTTTAAATAAAATTCAGGAGGTATAAAACTGCCGGCAAAAGGTGTTTTGTATTCTACTCCCAAAAATCTGTATAAAAATAATCCCCAGCAATAAGGAGAAATCAGGCTAAAATTTTTATTTTTCAGTTTGTGTTTTTCTTTGTCTAAAAAAACAAGCTGTTTAAAATTACTGCATGTAAAATCTCTTATAATACTTGTTATTTTTTCTTCAGGTATACCTTTATTTATAAGGCTTTCTTTTATTTCTTTATAATAAAGGCTTGCTATAATAATTTTGTTATATTCAAGGTCTTTAGCTTCATCAACAGAAAAAATCCTTTTACCGCGATATAAAGTACCCTGTTTATCTTTATTGTTATCAATAAAGCCTAAAATTGAGTCATAATCATCCGGATCCGCATTTACAAGAAACGCATCACAACCTGTGCCTGTACCGAAAATAAGGTATTTATCTTCCAATTATTCTTCTCCTTTATAGAAGTTAGTTGGTTGAAACTATTTATAAATTTCAACCAACTTTACATCTAATTTTTTGCTTTATCTCCGTATTTTTTAAATTGAGGAGAACTAAGCTAGTTTTTATTTTTATCGATGATTTTGTTGTCTTTTAGCCAACTCATCATAGAACGAAGTTCTGTACCGACTTTTTCAATCTGGTGAGCTTCGCCTTCCGCTTCCATTCTTTTAAAGTTTGGCTTGCCGGCTTCGCACTCCGCAATCCATTCTTTTGCAAAAGTACCGTCTTGAATGTCAGTCAAAACTTGTTTCATAGCTGCTTTTGTTTGAGCTGTAACAACTTTAGGTCCTGTAATTAAATCACCCCACTCTGCAGTGTTAGAGATAGAGTATCTCATATCAGAAATACCGCCTTCGTACATCAAGTCAACGATGAGTTTCATCTCATGCAAGCACTCAAAGTATGCCATATATGGTGAATAACCTGCTTCGGTCAAAGTCTCAAATCCTGCTTTAATCAAAGCTGAAACACCGCCACAAAGTACAGCTTGTTCACCGAAAAGGTCTGTTTCTGTTTCTTCACGGAAAGTTGTTTCGATAATACCTGCTCTGCCGCCGCCTACTAAAGACGCGTAGCCTAGAGCGATTTCTTTAGCATCTTCTGTCGCATCTTGATGAATAGCGATAAGACAAGGAACACCTTTGTTTTTCTCATATTCTGCTCTTACAAGATGTCCCGGACCTTTTGGAGCTACCATAACAACATTAACATCAGCAGGAGGAACGATTGTGCCGTAGTGAATAGCAAAACCGTGGCTGAACATCAAAGTTTGTCCTGCTCTAAGGTTTGGAGCTATTTGCTCTTTATAAACCTGACCCTGAAACTCATCAGGAATCAAAATTTGAATTACATCAGCCCAAGCAACAGCATCTTCTAGTGATGCAACTTCAAGCCCTGCCGCCGCAGCTTTTTGAGCAGACGGTCCATTTACACGAAGCCCTGCTTTTACTGTTGCGCCGCTGTCTTTCAGGTTAAGAATTTGTCCGCAACCTTGAGAACCATAGCCGATTACAGCGATTTTTTTCGACAAAATCGTTGCTGTGTTGATGTCTTTGTCATGATAAATTTTTAATTGTGTTGTTGTAGTCATTTTTGACCTCCTTATATTTCTATTTTTTCTTTAATTTCTATGAATTCATTTTCTCTGGAAATTACGACTTTTCCCGAACGGATAAGTTCTTTTATGCCGTAAGGACGCAGAAGGTCTATGAATGTTGAAATCTGGCTTTCGTTTCCGATAGCCTGAAGAGTGTACATTTTTGGCGTAATATTCACAACTTTGCCTTCTGATACTTCTACAATGCGTAAAATGTCAGTCCTTGTTTCTTCTTTAACAGGAACTTTGCACAAGACAAATTCGCGATCTATGCAATTTTCATTTGGAATTTCAATAACTTTAATGACATTTATAAGTCTGTTAAGCTGCTTTGAAATCTGCTCCACGACTGAATCATCTCCAAAAGTTACAATAGTAACCTGTGAAAAAGCAGGGTCTAAAGTCGGAGCTACAGTAAGACTTTCTATGTTGTAGCCGCGTCCCGAGAAAAGTCCTGAAAGGCTTGATAATACACCAGCTTCGTTTTGTACCAAAATTGATAAAGTATGTTTATGTTTACTCATTTTATTCCTCGTAATTACATTCATTTGTCAAAAGAACCTGATTGATAGGTTTCCCGGCCAAAACCCAGGGGTAAACCATTTCAAAAGGTTCGACGATAAAGTCCAAAATTACAGGACCGTTGTGTTGAATTGCTTCTTGAATAGCACCTTCAATTTCTTCTTCTTTTGTTACCCTGATTCCTTTTGCACCGTATGCTTCTGCTAATTTTACAAAATCAGGAGCCGAAATTTTTGTATGAGAATAATGCTTGTCAAAAAGTTTTTCTTGCCATTGGCGCACCATTCCAAGGTATCCGTTATTAATTACTGCAATTTTTACAGGAATATTGTAGTCCATGCAAGTTGCAAGTTCTTGAATATTCATTTGAATACTGCCATCTCCTGCAATATTGAATACTAGTTTGTCTTTAAGTCCGACTTGCGCACCCATTGATGCGGGGAAACCGAACCCCATAGTCCCTAGACCGCCTGAAGTTACAAATCTGCGGGGTTTGTTGAATTTATAAAGCTGTGCTGTCCACATTTGATGTTGACCGACTTCGGTTGCGATAATTGCATCTTTGTCTTTTGTCATTTCGTAGATTTTTTCTATTACAGTCTGCGGATGCAGCTTATCTGTATCCTGAACTACGGGCATTGCACGGCGTTCTTTCCACTCTTCAATTTTTTTTAGCCAAGTTTTTTTATCTTCCGGATAAATGTTGGGTTGTTTTTCGTTGAATTCTTCCAGCATTGATTGAAGAACATTTTTGGCATCGCCTACAATCGGAATGTCTACACGGACATTTTTACTTA
>JAEWLZ010000188.1 GCA_023457295.1 Cyanobacteria bacterium OH_PDB_112 | reverse complement strand
GCAAGTTGACCTGGAGCGTCGCATCCAGCAAATTTGCCAGAGACGCTTGCGTTTGGCTTCAGAACTCGAAAACTTATCAACCTCTTATAATAATAAAATCTCTGATAGAAAATTGTATTTAAATACTGCGAAACAAGGCTTCTCGGGCGTTGGCAGTTTTGGGACTATTACACATAATAATCTCAATGACAACCCAAGATATGAAGCCTTAACAATAGATAATTTATATGACAATGGGTATCACGTTTTTGTCGATGATCAATTATACGATATGATGAGAACCGCCACAGGAGCTACAACTACTGCAGTATCTACTGCAATTCCATTCTTAAGTGTTGATGACTGGTATGATGATGCAGGACCTCAATATTGGCGAGTTACAGGAGTAACAGCTAATCCATCTAGTATAGTAGCCCCTACTCCGGCAGAATCAGGTACTGTGTCAGGGAGTTCAACAACTGCACCTGTTGCGGGGACGCCAAATACTACTCCTGTTTATTCAGCTTGGGTAGCAGGAGCTACTGTTGTAAATCCTACCACAGGTCAAGTAAGTCAAACTTTCACCCGAACAGGAAGCGTAGATAGTCTTGCCGGTTCAACAACAACTACTTCTACATCTCCTGTTGTTGTAAATCAGTTAACAATGGCTAATTTAACCGCTGCCGGAAATGACACAATAGGAGGAGTAAGTTTCAATAAATTTACTTATACGGATTATAAAGGTGACAATATAACTACTTATGCAATAGGTGATGTAGATAATGCTCAAGCCGTATCACAATTAAATGCTTTGACAACTTTAGCTTGTGTATCTAATCAAAACTTTATTTTGATGAGAGATGTTGATATGTCTTCTGTCGCCAATTGGGGAATAATTAAAGGCTTAGATAACTCAACATTCGACGGAAATATGCATAAAATAAGCAATTTAACCATTAATGCAGCAGCCCCTGCAGATAACAACATAGGTATGTTTGGGGCCATATCTTACAGCGTAGTTAAAAATCTAAATATCGAAAATGAAGTAATAAATGTAACCACAGACCCTTTAGCTCATCCAAGTTCGACAATGTGGACAGGATCAGAGACAGTTGACCAAAACAGGATAGGCGGTATAGCCGCATCATGCGCTTGGACGGCAAATGTTGAAAACTGTCATATCACAGGGCTGGATATGAATATTACAGGCCCCGGTACTCTTATAGGCGGTATTGTGGGTTGTAAAGATTCAGGCACTTTATTTGGCTGTTCGGCTCAAGGCTCTATAGATATTTCAGGTGAAATGTCTATGGTCGGAGGTTTGCTAGGAGGTAATTTTGGCAGTGGTGGGGTAATTTATTCCAGTGCAGATGTAGATATAAACGGAATAATAAATACAGCGGCTTATGGGACTGAATCTGTTGGACCTTTGGCAGGTAATTACGGTTCTAACTATTGTTACGCTTCGGGATTGGTCAATGGTGCTGCTCAAAGTTATCTTATGGGAATTTATTTTGCAAATTCTTTAACAACTCGCGATAGTGCTAATGGTTATTATGGTACACCAGGCGCCGGAGTTACTCCTCCTACTACCGTAGGTGTGTATGATCAATTTGGTTCTTGGACACCTGATGCCAGCGCCACATGGAATACTATTAAAGATGCGACGGTAAACATAGGAGGTACCAATATCAATGTATGGAATCCTAATGGTACTATAAATCAAGCAGTAATTAATACAAAACCAGTAACAACAACTGCAGTTAGTCAATTGAAAGCTACAACCACTTGGACTGAAACCATTACAAAAACAGATAATCCGGGTGTTACATATCAGCTTGCAGAATATGTAAACAACTCTTTCGACCAAAGCACTCTTGAAGCAAGGCTTAGAGACGGTTCAGTAAAAATAGCAAAACACGCCGATGAATTCACTCAAGAAGTAATCACCGTAACAGGATCCGATGAAAAATTCGAATACGTTGACTGGCGAACTATCCCTATAATAAGCGATGAGCTTTACAAAGGTGATGATGTTGAAGCCGAAGATAAATACGATAGAACAATAGAAGAAATCAATGCGCAAGATAAAAAACTTCAGCTTGAACAAACTTCTGTCGAAGTAGAATACAAAGCTATAAGTTCTGAACGCGAATCCGTCAAAAAAATCTTAGACCAAAACGCACAAAGTTCATTCAAATACTTCTCATAAAAAAAAGTCCTTCAAAGAAGGACCTGAAATTTTTTGAGTTTAGTAAGTAGTCTTTTAAAAATCTTTTAATCTATCGTATCAGGGGAAAGCCCCCGATACGATAAAAATTAACCTTAACTATTGAAGTAACCTTAAAGCAAGCTGTGGTGTTTGATTCGCTTGCGCCAGCATCGAAGTTGCTGCTTGTTTTAAAATTTGCGTTCTTGTTAAATTTGCAGATTCAACAGCTACATCAGCATCCTGAACGATAGATAAAGCCGCCGACATATTTTCTTTTCTTGTATTAATTCTTGATATGGTACCCTGTAATCGGTTGATTGTTGCACCCATAAGTGACCTTGCTGTTGATACCGCACTTATCGCTCCGCCTACTGTAGATATCATTGTTCTTGCATTTGTCGCTGTTGTTATATTTACAGTAGCACCTACAAGTCCTGCTAATCTGCTACCTGCAACAACCTGAAAATTACCGAAAGTCGCGGAAATATCAATTTGGTCATTCACTGAAGCATCTGTACCTACTTGCAAGTTGAGTCCTGACGGTGTGGCATTCAAAAGGTCGATACTTGAAAACTTAGAACTTTTTGCAATCCTGTCTATCTCTGACAAACGGTTTGAAAACTCTGTGTTCAACATTCTTCTTTCTGAAGATGAATATACACCGTTTGCCGCCTGTACAGCCAAATCTCTCATACGTTGCAAGTTGTCTTGAATTACTGCCAAATCTGATTCCGCCGTTTGTATCATATTGATACCTGTCTGAGCGTTAGATTTAGATGCATCTGAACCTGTAACCTGTGAAGAAAGTTTTTTGGACAATGCCAATCCTGCCGCATCATCCGAGGCAGAAGAAATTCTTAAACCGCTGGATAACCTTTGCAT